>LMZT01000024.1 GCA_001567115.1 Candidatus Hinthialibacteria bacterium OLB16
CCCGGACAGCCGCGTTATCTCGATCCAAACATGGTTCAGGTTCCTTCTCTCGCACTTGAACAGGTGCGCATGGAGGCGGGAAGGATGGGAGCATTGCTGGAAAAGATGCTGCATGAGGGGTTCGAGTCAGTGTATTTGCTCGACCTTGAAAAGATCGGACAGGTGCGCCGCTGGGATGATTCCATCGATCACCTGTACCATGCGATGTCTGATTATCTGGCCATCATCAGCCGGAATGAATTGCCGGCGCCTCAATCCCGGGCACTGCTGAATGCCATGAGTGTCATCGGGAACATGGAATCGATCGGTGATATCATCGAGACCAACCTCCATCACCTGGTCCATTCAGCTGCCGATCGAGGCATCAGCCCATCCCCTGAGGTTCGCCAGCGTGCCGAACCGATGGAAAAACTTGTCCATGCAGCGCTTCAGGATGCCATCCAGGCCTTTGTAAAGAATGACCCGGCTCTGGCGGACAAGGTAATTTCCCTGCAGGAGAAAGTCGATGAGCTGGATGAGCAGTTCAAGTTGTATTATCTCGGCCAGATCCGGGCATCCGGCGGAGAAAGCCGTGATGAACACACTTATGAAATGAGCCTGATCGATTCATTCAAACGGATTTTTTATCACTGCCGCAGGATTGCCAAACGGGTCCGGGATGCGGATTCAGGCAGGGAGGGTGCTTAAAGCTCCCAGCATCGCAGTAATTGTAATGGGGACATTGAGCAGCAGGAAAGACCCGAGAAGGACGATCGGAACCCACTTCACTCCTCCTGCATGGCGAAGGCGGAGGCCAAACCAGGCCTGAGCGATCGAGAGTGATCCGGCCAGCAGGGTCGAGAGGATCAGGAGCCCTTCGCGCCACTGAGTCACCGAACTCCAGCACAGGACCAGAAGGATATTCGCCAGGCTGTAGTTGAACAATACATATAAGCCGGTCTTTTCGGTTTCGGATAACCCGCCGTCCCGGTAAACGGTCAAGACAAGAGAAAAGACCAGCGCGGAAAGAAGCAGTGGAAATCCATACAGGTAAAAAGCCAGGCCAGACATGAGATTATTTCCGGACAGTAGAGAGAATGCCTTTGTAATAGAGCAGATCGCGCTTCATTTCACTGGATAAGCCTGGCAGGCAGCTGGCTTGTTCGAGAACCGACAGAGCCTGTTCCCCCTTGTTTAATTCCATCCAGCATTGAGCCAGCATGAGTGAAGCATACCCTTTTTCTTCAGAGGGGATATCCGCTTCACAGGCTTTCCTGAAATAGGGGATCGCCTCAGGATACTGGCTGCGCTCAAAGGCCTCGTTGCCCGATGCGATGGCCTGGCGAATTTCAGCCAGGCAGAATTCACCATCACCCGAATCCTGAAGAACGGCCGGTTCCGGGTGTGGCGGCTCAGGAGCAGCAGCTGCGGGTGGCTCGATTGGTTCGTCTTTTACGAGAGTCAGAGAAACAGGCGGGGGGATGATCGCCGGGCTGAGCGGCAGCTCAGGAGCGGCCGGGGTGGTGGCTGGTGAAACAGGCTGGAATACAGAGAAATAATCTTCGGCAGCGTAAATCGCCTGATTGGCAGCCTGCCGTGCCGTTTTTTCCACCATATCTTCGACCGCTTCACCCGCGACCTGGTGGGCCACCTGCTGCGCGATGGCTTGAGCGACCTCGGAGACAACCAGCTGTGCCACCTGGATGGCGGTTTTACGGGACACAGCCTCGGCAGAATGAGCGCAACCTCTTCGGCTGCCTGGCGGGCGGTCTGTTCCGCGACCAGCCGGGCCTGTTCACGGGCCACCTGATCGGCGACCTGCTCTGCCACAGCACGGGCGACATCGACCGCCACAGTCCGCGCATGGTCTGAGGCTGCAACAACCACAACGGCATCAGCAGCCTCGACAGCACTTTTTCGAGCCACTTCGGTTGAGACACTGCGGGCTTCGGAATTGGCCGTTTCTTCGGCGATCTTTGCAGCGGTTTCGATGGCGACCCGTTCGGCAATGTCTTTGCCGATTTCACGTGCTGTTTCGCGCGCACGGCGCGCTGCGGTTTCACGGACGACTTCGATGGCGGTTTCACGCGCAGCCTGGGAGACAATATCCCGAGCAGTGGCGCGCACTGTCTGTTCGACGACTTCAAGAACAACATCCTTGACGATTTTTTCAGTGTGTTTTTCAACCATCGAATCGACCAGTTCGGTGGCAACCAGCTGTGTGATTCGTGAAGTCGATCGAGTGATGACCTCATCGGCGGTCAGGCGCGCAACTTCGGCTGCAATGGGGCCAGAAAGCGACTTCGCAACTGTTTCGATCTCTTTTTCGGCAGCTTCACGGACATGAACAGCAGCCCTTTCAGGAGCCAGGGTGCGAGCCAGTTCCGCAGCGACAGTGGCGGCCGATTCCCGAATCGTTTCTTCGGCAACAGAGCGTGCGGCTTCCGCAGCAAGCCCCTGGCTGAGGTCGCGTGCAGTTTTTTCAGCGACCTCCTCGGCGGTTGAACGGGCGATGCGCCGGGCTACCGCTGCAGCCCCTTTGCGGCCCACCTCCTCTGCCGCCGATCTGGCAGCCTCGGCAGCCACCTCGGAACCGATCTGGGTGGACACCTCCTGGGCCACCTGGCGGGCGATCCTTTCAGCGACTTCAGGGGCTGTGGCTTGTGCGGTTTCAGCAGCAACCTGCTGTGCATTTTTCTGTGGCTGTTTTCACGGGCCACACGAGTCGCAGTTTCGCGGGCCACTTCCGCAGCAACATCTCCCACAGCTGCAACAGCTGCTTCGGAAGCGGCTTTGCGTGCTGTTTCGATGGCTGCTTCCCGTGCCATGGATTCTGCGGTTTCTCGTGCAACCTTGCCGGCGACCTGCTGAACTGTGGATTCCGCCACCTCCCGTGCGGCTTCTCGAGCGACCTCACCGGCACGAAGGGAGACAATGCGTTCAACCTCAGCCAGCGCAGCCTCGAGTGCGGCGTTTTTCAGCAACCTCACGGGCAAGCTGGGAAGTCTGCTGGACTGCAACTTCACGGGCACGCTCAGTGGCGATTTTCTCGGCAATTTCTTTTGCCGATTCGCCTGCCACCCGCTCTGCCACTGCCTTGGCGGCAATTTCAGCGGATTGGCGGACCACATTGACAGCCACTGAGGAAGCTGTTTCCTCGGAAATCTCCCGTGCAGCTTTTTCGGCAATGGATTTGGCGGCTATTTCAGCACTCTGCAATGCGATCTTCTCGGCGATCGCAGGAACGATTTCACGGGTCTTTTCGGCGGCTGTTTTTTCGGCGATTTCCCGGGCCAGAGAATCCGCAAGACGTTGAGCAACCTTCTCTGCTGCCTGCTGGGACACTGACCGGGCAATCTCCCGAGTGATTTTATCGGCGGTTTCCCGTGCAGTGGATTCGGCGGTGGCTCCGGCGGTTTCAATGGCAATGGCCTCGGAGACCTGGGCTGCAATCCTCTCAGCAGTTTCACGGCCCACTTCCTGAGCAACCTGCCCGGCGGTTTCCCTGGCGGTATCTTCGGCCAGTTTTTGAGCAGTGGCCCGTGCGACATTTTCAGCGGTCGTGGTGGCAGCAAGGCGTGCCGCCTCTTCGGCGACACTGGCAGCGGTTTCGCGCGAGGCGGACTCAGAGGCGCGAGCGGCGCTGCGTTGGGCCGACTCTTCGGCAGTCTTGCGTGCGATTTCCGCACCGGTCTGCTCACCGATGGTTCGGCCGATCTGGTCCGCGATTTCCCGTGCGACCTGTTCCGCACGCGCACGTGCCGCCTCTTCGGCTGTTTTGCCTGCAATTTCCCGGGCTGCGGAGGAGGCGGTTTTGATGGCGATCTCCTCAGCAGTTTTTTCGGCAATTTCCGCTGCGGTTTTTTCGCTGATCTGTCCTGCCACACGCAAGGCGGTTTCCCGTGCGACACGTTCGGCGACTTCACGTGCTGCTTCCTCAGCCAGGGCCAGGGCCATTTCACGCGCAATAAGACGGGCCTGTTCCAGGGCAATCGATTCGGCTTCTTTTGTTACTTCCGCTTCAATCGCAGTTTCAACAGATTCAATTTCAACAGCATCCTGGTGAGGGAGTGGAGGCTCTTCAACCGCCGCAGGGGGCAAAGAAGCCTCTCTGGGGTCGTGAAACTGCACAGAAGCATCCGCTTTGGCTTCGATCCCATCTGCTACCTGGGAGGCAGGGGGTGAAGATGGCTCCTGGTAGCCCGCCAGGAGTGTGGTCAGATCGACTGGCTGAGGAGGTTCTGCAGGCTCGGTGGCTTCCGTTTCTTCCGGTGGAGCAAAATCAGCTGGGGTGACAGGGTCGGTTGGGATGTGCAGCTCTCTGGCCCAGAACAAGACCGCCTCCCCGAGGGAGGTTTTGCGTGACAGCATAAACAGATCGATCAGATTTCCACCCTTGTTTCCGGGGCATTGACCATAAGAGCAGCGGAAAGTCTTGCGCGACAAATCGATGGTCAGAGTCCGGATGACTTCATCTTTGTGAATTGGGCAGAAAGAGCGCAACTGGGTGCCGAACCGCTGAACCTTTTCAACCCGAAAACCGATTTTTTTCAATGTGGCATCGGCTTCCAGAAGCAGGCAGACCTTTTCGAAAACTTTTTGCGCCTGGGGGGTCATCCACCCACCTCACAACAGGGATGATTGGCATCGGACTGGACCGGTTGCATTGTAACCTTGTAAAGCCCCCATTCGCGAATCGCAGACTCGACCGAATCGGGAACAAGATAGCGAATGCTGGCCCCGGTGGCTACCAAATGACGAATCCGTGTGGATGAAATTTCAAGGGCCGGAACCTCGAGAATCTGAATTCGGCCGGCAATTTCGGAGATCGGATGGGGGCGTGCGCCGCCCTTGCGCGGCAGTGCGATGAGGCTGGCCATTTCAAAAATTTCCCGGTACCGATGCCAGGTCTGGATTTCCTCTGCCGAATCCGCTCCGAGCAGCAGGAAGAGTTTGTCTTCAGGTTTTCCTTTGTTTTTGAACTCTCGCAGTGTATCGATGGTATAAGAGGGGCCGGAGCGCTTCAACTCAAGGTCGCTGGGAACCAGCCTTGGATTGCCCTGGCAGGCCAGCTCGAGCATGCGCCAGCGCAGAGGGATGGGTGACAGTTCGCGGGTGGTTTTATGCGGGGGAAGTGCGGCCAGAACCAGGTGAACACAGTCCAGACCGAAAGCATCCGCAGCCTCCTCGGCCAGGCGAAGATGGCCAAGGTGGATCGGATCGAATGTGCCTCCCAGAATCCCATATTTCATCCAGCCGCCTCTTTCCTTTGTGCCCCCGATCCCTTACTATTATTCAGGAAGTCTAACAGGCTGTGTGAAAACATGGATCCCCGATCGAATCCGTGGGTATTGTTTTTCTTCAGATAGTTCTGATTTCACTGTCATTAATCGTTTCTGTGCGGGATATATCAATCTCCTTGTTCATATCACCAGCATTCCCTCATGGTAATATGTCCCGACATGCGGCAATTGGCATCACAATTTCATATCAAGAGGAAGTATTTCAGGCATGAACACACTGAGGGAATGCTATGGATAAGGTCATCGATCTGGGGCAATTGCGGTCAGAACTGCAAGTCGAAGATGATTTTAAATCGCCTCCTTCGCTGCTTCAGGAAATTCTCGCTGTCACGGAAGATCCCCGTTCTGGAGCGAAGGATGTTCAGGCCATAGTCGAGCGAGACATGTCCTGTGCGGTGAAGCTCCTGCGCCTGGCCAATTCCGCTTACTATGGATTCAGCCGCCAGATCAAAACAGTTCGTGAAGCGATTGTCATAATCGGCCTGGATGGTGTGAAAAATGTGGCCATGAGCCTCGGGGTTGCCGAGGTTTTTACCAAGGGAACACCCGCAGAGAAAGCCTTTTTCAACAACCTGTGGATCCACTCGATGGCGACTGCGACTGCGGCTTCGCTGCTCTCCCGAAAGGTTCCCAATGTGGTCCCGTCACTGGCGTATTGCGCCGGCCTCCTGCACGATTTCGGGAAAGTGATCCTTTTTCACCATTTCGGTGTGGAATATGAAGAGGTCATCAACCGGGCCGCGGAAACTAAATCTTCCCTGCTGGCGCTGGAGCGCAAATTCCTGGGTGTCGATCATGCCCTGGTTGGCTACTGGATTGCCGAAACCTGGGATTTGCCGCAGGTCGTGACAGAAACACTGCAGATGCACCATGACAGCGGCCCCTGGGACTATGCGCGGCAACATATCCCGCTGGTCGGAATTGCCGATGTGCTGGCTTATGAAAGCCGTGTCGGGAACGGAGGGAATTTTTCAGCCCGCCGTTATGATGATCCGTTTTTCAATCCCCTGCGGTTTGATGAAGCTCAGATCAAATCCGTGATGAATGACCTTCGAAAAGAATCGAGCCGGTTTGCGGCCATGCTGCACCTCGATCCATAACCCGCTGCAGCCTTGAACCACAGTTTCAGGAAGGGTCTGCCTGTTGTCTGGACTGAGGACCCATGTTTATACTCAGTGTGCAAAGGAGAGGTCAGATGGAAACAGGCGAAAAGATGAACCCCAAACTTACCGAAACCCTGGAATCAGGGGATGTTGAAAGTTTTGGCTGGTCTTTCCATAAATGGCCATTCCTGATTGCGCTGGTGATCGTGGTTCTCCTGTATGCCCTTATATTCGCCTTTGTCGATCCGAACCCACCCTACTTTGATCCGGCATCCCTGCCGCCCCCACCCCCCGGAAAATAGAGGATTGGATGATCTGATTGGGAGCTCAACCTGGCCCTGCTGGAAAAGGGACCGCAATAAGCGGGATTTCCGCTCCGGGATTGAACAGGTTGTGAAGCCGGGACCAGCTTCTCCAGGCCTGGCCAGCGCCGATGCCGCCAAACCGGGCTGCATTGTAGAACCCATCGATCATTCGCAAAGAAGATCCGGCCAGGATGCCTGTTCCTGGGAGGCGAACCACACGGTCTCCTCCAACAGCCACCTTGAGGCTCCCAAGCGAATACTCACCCGGCGGAGCACCGGCGGCACTCATGGCATCGGTGGTGAACAGGGTCCTTTCGGGGCCAAGGCCTTTTATCAGGTTTGAAACAACAAAGGGTGGCAGATGGATCCCATCCGGGATCAGAGAAACCATCAGGCCGGGAAGAGCCAGAACTCTTTGGATGATGTTGTCATGGCGCGGGATATTGAGGGCACAGCCATTGCCCAGGTGGGTGAACATGGATGCCCCTGCCTGCCAGGCTCGGGCCAGTGTCATGAAGTCCGCATTTGTATGTCCCAATGCCACACAAATCCCTCTCGAAGAAACTGATCGAATCAGCTCCAGGCATCCCTCCAGTTCCGGAGCGACAGTCAGCAGGCGGATTCGGTCTCCGCTGGCTGTCTGCAACTTTTCATACAACCCGGTATCCGGCCTGGCCAGGTGCTCAAGAGGATGCGCGCCACGGTAGCCATCTTCCGGAGACAGAAACGGGCCTTCGAGGTGGAATCCTGGAATCCATTGCGCCAGCTCTGCATGGCTGGAGAGAATGCCATCGAGTTTTCTGAACTGGCACTCGAGAGCCTCGGCGGATTGCGTGATGAGTGTGATCAGAAAATGGGAGCAGCCGGAACGATGGATTGCCTCGACTGCATGATGAAGCCCTTCTGCATCCAGGCTGGGATCCTGAAAATCGACCCCGGCAAAGCCATTCACCTGCGGATCGAAAAAAGCCGGCCCAACCAGGCAGGATTGAGCCGGCTCATCAGAAATTTTCCAGGTTCCAACAGGAAGCTCTGCCAGTTGAAAGCCGCTTAAAGCATCAAAAAAGGCTGATTCCCTGTGGGCCATTCGGATATGAATGGTCAATACTGCGACCAGTTTGTGACAGCCAATGGAGTGTAAACACCAATCCCGGCTGCAGTTGGCCCACCAAAGGTGGCTATTTCAGATGCAGTCAAGGCACAACTGATGATCGAAACGCTGTTGACATATCCAGAGCCGGTCTCGCCATCATTATCGGCGAACAGGATCAGAGGCCGATTCTCCAAAGCCGTGTAGAGCGACCACCTTCCATCCAATCCACTGCTCAGGGTTTGTGTTCCGACCAGCACGCCATTGATATATTTATCCAGCCTGGCCTGCACCAGGTCAAATGAGAAAGCCAGGCGATACCATGTATCGGGAAGAATTTCTCCATCATACTGACCGGATACGCCCACCCCATTATTCTCCCCGACAAACAGATCTCCATCATTGGAGACTCTATCATCGGTCTGCATGAGGCAACGGTACATGTTGTTGAAATCAGCATTCCAGAGAACATCCATCACCAGGGTGTACTGGTTGACATACAGGCCACCGCCATTGGCATCAATGCCATGGAAAACTGTAAGGCCATCGGGCGCGATGAAGTTCGGAAAGGACAGGACCGAGGCGGGTTGCCCCTGGATGTCTGGAATTCCGAACTGGGTTGTCGTTCCAAACTGAATGGTAAATTCGGCCTCACCTGTGGTTCCCATATCGGTGCCGACTGAGGCTGTGAGATCGCCCTGATTGAAATCCCACAGACCGGTTGTGACACACTCCCGTGGCGGCGGCGGCCCCGGAAAAAGCCCCTGAGGGGAAGGGCCTCCAAGTTCCGCCATATCCTCCGCAGACATGGCGCAATCCACTATGGCCAGGCTGTTGACATAGACCTCGCGAGTCTCCTGAAGATTATTGGGGGAGGTGAACAGCAGGGTTGGCTGGCCCTGCTCAGCGGTGTAGAGGGACCAACGGCCATCCACTCCATCCAGTGTCTGAACACCGACCAGGCTGCCATCGATATATTTGCTCATGGTGTTAGCCACAGTATCGACAACAATTCCGATGCGGTACCAGACCAGAGGCTCGATGTCTCCATCATACTGGCCATCGAAACCAATCCCGTCATTCCCTTCCTGGGTGCTGACCAGACATTCGACTGCATTGTTGTTGCTCGGATTGGTCTGGTAGATAGCGGCCGGAACACTGAGGCGTTCGGCGTAAATCGCGTCCATCACAAGGGTATACTGATTGACATACGCACCGCCTCCATTGGCCGCGATATTCGGGCGCATTTCGAGGTAATCGCCGGGTCCATAGGCGAACACACGAACGACTTTCGGTGTCGATCCTCCAAGTGGAGGCATGAAGCCGAATTGGCCAAACTGGTTGAGGTTCAGGTTTCCAACCATCATGAGATCGGCCCCGATTGTGGCACTGAAGTCACCTTCATTGAAATTCCACACACCGGTGACATTGCCACAGTTCGGGACTTCCGCAAAAGCGGAATGCGCCGGGAGAAACACCAGCAGAAACAAAATCGACAGCAAATATAGAACTTTTTGCACAGCCAATTCCTCCACTTCCATGAGAATGTAATGGAGCACACATCCTGAAAAATCAGGGACAGAGCTGGCTCCAAACCCCGGAAACCTCCTTATTTTTTTACTGGCTGGCTGAAGCTGAAGGTAAGGTCCCGGGATATTATATCATTATACGATAACTTCCCGAGGTTTGCTCCCCCTGGAGGGGCCGATGAGTCCGCGCTCATGCATGATATCGAGGATGCGCGCCGCACGGCCATAACCGATTTTGAGGCGCCTCTGCAGCAGGGAAGTAGAGGCCTGGCCTGCTTCCATGACAATATCGACAGCTGCCAGATACATTCCATCCAGTTCGCTGTCATTGTAGGAAGAGTCCGAACCTGGCTCATCATCCGGAGCAAAGTCGATATCGAGGTAATCCGGCGGCTGCTGGGCTTTGATGAACTTGACCAGGCGGTCAATCTCCGCGGTTGAGACATAACATCCCTGCAGGCGGACCGGTTTGGAGGCATGGCCCGCATCGAACAGCATGTCACCCATGCCAAGCAGCGATTCAGCCCCTTTCTGGTCGATGATCACCCGGGAGTCATTGATCTGGGCCACTTTGAAGGCGATGCGTGCGGGGAAGTTGGCTTTGATCACACCGGTCAGGATATTCACCGAGGGGCGCTGGGTGGCCAGCACCAGGTGCATGCCGACAGCACGCGCCATCTGCGCAAGCCGTGCAATGTTGGTTTCCACCTCGGCGCGTGCGATCATCATCAGATCGGCGAGTTCATCGATGATAATGACGATGTAAGGGAGGAACCCGGGCAGGCTCAGCTCCTCTTTGTTGCCATCAGCCAGAGAGCGTTTGCTCCATTCGCGCATCCGTTCATTGTATTCCTTGATGTCCCGCACTCCAGCTTTGGAGAGGTAGCGGTAACGGCTTTCCATTTCATCGACCGCCCACTTCAAAGCGACCGCAGCCCGTTTCGGATCAGTCACCACCGGAGCCAGCAGGTGGGGGATATCCTGATAAAGGGACAGCTCGACCCGCTTGGGATCCACCATCAGGAAACGGACTTCCTGTGGAGTGGAGTTAAACAGAAGAGAGGCTATCAGGCTGTTGACACCGACCGATTTCCCCGAGCCGGTCGACCCGGCAACCAGGAGGTGGGGCATCCGTGTCAGATCGGCGACATAAGGCTCACCGGAGATCGTTTTGCCGATTGCAAAGGTGAGGCGTGAATCCAGCATCCGGTACTGTTGAGAAGCCAGAACCTCACGCAGAAGAACATCCTGGCGGTAACGGTTGGGGATCTCGATTCCGACCACATTCCTCCCCGGGACCGGAGCGATGATGCGCACCGAATAGGCCTGCAATGCCAGCGCCAGGTCATCCTGCAGGTTGGTGATCCCACGCACTTTGACGCCCGGGGCAGGTTTCAGGTCATAACGGGTGACGACCGGGCCGCAGTGAACCTCGACCACACGAGCTGAAATGTTGAACTGGTCCAGGGTCTTTTCGAGGATCTCCTTGTTGGCATGGATTTCCTCCTTGTCCGGCCCATTGAAGGTTTCAGAGGGCATATCGAGGAGATCCAGGGAGGGAAGCTGGTAGGGTTTCCGTTCTTCGCCAATTTCAACAATCGCTTCAGTCCGCTTGGACACAGTTTTCTGCTTTTGTATTTCCTTGAGGGTGTAGTCTTCGGGAGTGTAGATGCGAGGCTCCCGTGGGGCTTCTTCCTCTATTTCGGCCTCTTCATCCAGTTCATCCTCGAACAAGTTTGAATCGATGTCCGATTCATCCTCATCCACCTGCAGGACAGGCAGTTTTTCCCGCATGCCAGACAAACCAAGGGCAGGAATCCGGCCATCCTGGAAGCCTCCACCAAACAAGGGTGCCGGCTGGGAGTGCTCGCCATAGAGATCCTCGGGTTCAGGCTCCGGTTCCGGCTGGGGTTCGAAGGAATCTGAGATATCTTCAAATTCCGCCACCCAGGCGCGTGAAGTCCACCAGCTGTGGATGGCTGAGATGCGCCTGCTGATCCACTGGAAGAAGTTTGCAAAAAGAAAATCGGTTGTCAGGAGCAGGGTCAGGGTGATGAGAGTGGAGAGCACCACATAAGCCCCGATGCGCCCGAATCGGAGCATCAGCTCCGCCAGCCAGGTGCCGATCAGCCCGCCCGCTATCCAGCTGGAGCTCCCACCGCCATCCATCGACAGAGTCACCAGGCGCAGATGCAGGCCAGCAGGATGATTCCGCCCAGGGCACGGCAGAGTGGATAGAGAATGGGGTACCTTCTGGAATTCTGGTCCCGGTTGAACAGGGAGTGCCAGGCGCAACCCACCAGAAGCATGGGAACCAGATAGGCGCACACCCCTGTCAGACAGAGGAGAATCCATGCCAGCAGGCTTCCAGGGGTCCCCATCCAGTTTGGAAGGCTTTGCAACCAGATTGACCGCAGCGACTCCTGGTAACCGACTGGAAAGGAGATCAGGCTGAGGAATGTGGCGATAGCTGCAGCGGTAAAAAGGACCCCCAGCACCTCACGGCGCCGTTGATCTTCAAGACCGGACCAGGCCTTTGCCAGCGGGAGAGGCTCCCTGTCCAGCGCCAGCGGCATTATCTTCGGCTGAGATTTTTTGCGGCTCATGAATTCCGCTCACCCGGATCGTTCAGACTTGTTGAAAAGGCAAAAATCAAGACAGACCAAGACACAATGAGCTTGTCCCCGACACAAGAATTCCCTGTGTCCTCATTTTCGGCTCACAGCTTCGAATCTGAAACAGGAAGTTGGCTCTCTGAAGTAAATTCGCAGGAAGGTAGGATTTTCAGATGGGGTGTTTTTTTCTTACGGACTGGACAATACCGGCCGCCAGTAAGATCAGGCCGCACACACTCAGCCATAAACCGATTCGCCAGGAGAGCGGGCGGTAGGCCAGGTTGATTGTGGAAATCCCTTTTGGAATTGAAATCCAGCGGAAAGTGCCCGCCAGTTTTTCGATGGGCTGGTCTTTCCCGTTCACCTGAGCCTGCCAGCCGGGGAACCAGGTCTCGAGGATGGCCATCCGGCAATCCATGGCAGCACTGGCCGAAAGGACCATGGAGGTCGATGAAACGCTTTCAATCTGGCAATGCCCTGATGAGGGATCCGGTTTGGGAAAGGCCCCATCGGAAGAATCACGAAAAAGGAAAGCGCGTGGATAAAGAACCGGATTCCGGCTCAGAAACAGGCGCGAGGAGCTGCCATTCGAGGCGGTATAATCCTGGGATGCCACCACCTGAAAGCCTCGGATCGGACGATCGGGTGAAATGACATGAGAAACCTGAAACAGGTTGAAAAGGGGCTGATTGAGTGAATCCATGTGGAAAAGGAAGAGCAGAAGCCCATTGTTATAGGTGATCTGTCCGGGATCCAGCTGCTGAAAGGCATGGACATACTCTTCCAGGAGAAAAGGCCCATATCCGCCCACATTTTCAATTGAGTAATCAAACAGCCTGCCCGGAAAAAACCAGGGATGGGCCGGACGGCGTTGGTGGGCCATGACAGTCGCCAGGGTCAGCAGACGCCCCGGCTCTCCGGATTCACGATATTTCTGAATCAGGGGATCCTGTGGAAATTCCCGTGCGATTTCATCCTGGGTTTTCCGGTGATGAAATTTCCATTGTGCCAGAGCAGATCGAGAAGAAGGATGCAGCAGAATATCTTCCGGCCCGCGGGTGATGGAACCCACAGGCAGATCAGCTGGGCCAGGCAGATGAAGCCCGCCAGCCACAAGGCTCCGGTAATATCCCCGGCCATCTGACGGTATACCATCGGGCTGCCTTCCCGGGCCTGGCTGATGTTGTCGGGGCCAAAAAGGGCGATCAGGTTATCGCTCAGGCCCAGGCTGCACGAAAGGGCGAACGCGAACACGAGCAGAACCCAGGCGAAAGCGAGCAGAAAAAAACGTGGAGGAATCTTTTCCCGCAGGATATGGTCGAACCCCTGGCAGGCCAGCCACACAATCCCCAGGACATAGAGAATCAGAATGCGTGGAGGGACCCGGAAACGATCCCAGCCGGGAAGATAATCGATAATCCAACGGAAAAATGGGGTATATCTGCCAAAGGCAAAAAGAAGACCCAGAAGCACTATCAGCACCCAGAAGGAGGCCAGCCGGGTGCGCCGTCCCATTATAGCCGCCAGAAGGAGCAGCACTGTTCCCTGCCCCATGTAGCAGAAAAATTCATGGAAGCCGGTCCCCTGGCCCCAAAAACTTCCAGGCGAACCAACCACTCTGTCGGGGATGGCAACTGTCGGATCCCCAAAAATACCTGGGAAAAATGAGGCGAGGAGCAGCCCGGGAACCAGTGAGTCGGTCGCGGCGAAATCGAAATTTTCATTGCCCGATCGGTTCACTGTATGCTGCTGAAGCTCAAAGGTCGGGATGAGTTGAACACTGCAGATGAGCAAGGCAGCTGTGAAGGCGGAAATCAATGCCAGGAAATACCTTCTGCCGTACCGGAGCCTTTGTGGGTGGAAAAACCTTTTTCCCCAAACCACAAAGATGCAGGCAGCCAGGCACCAGAAAAAGAAGAAGGCCAGATCCGGCCGCCCGGCCAGGATTTCCAGCACCAGCAGGAGGGTCAAACAGACCTTTCCCCACCTCGAAGCCAGAACCGGGAGGGTGTAGAGGATCCAGGGCATCCAGGTGGCGGCGAACAGAAAGGCTGGATCGGCCAGGCCGGTGCGTGACGAGATATACCCACTCAGGAGGAACAGCCAGCCTCCCAGGTTCATCACCCAGGCCGATCTGGACGATCGTGAGATCCACAGAGCGCTGCCCAGGCCAAGAAGAACCAGATGAGAAAGGATCAGCCAGCTGAAGGAGGCTTCGGGAGAGACTGGGGTGAGGAGCCGCAGGATCAGGTCTGGCGGATAAAAAGCCCGCAGTGAAGGATTGGCCAGGAAAGGGATGCCGCAAAATGAATGACGATCCCACAGAGCCTGATCGAGACGCCATCCGACAGCATCGAGGGAGCGCGCCCAGGGCAGGGACATGTCGAGAATTTCGGGTGAGAGGAGGAGCTTGCCCTGAAAAACGAAGTCCCGGCAAAGCCAGACAGCGGGGATTGCTTGCGAAACAATCAGAAGAAGAAACAGAGGGCGTCGCTGCAAGGCCATTCTATTCAGGCAGAGTCGAAACCTCACCCCCCATTCTTTGAAAGAACAGGGGGTGAGGTGGGTTGAACTGCTCCAGTCAATCGTGCCAATACGGGCGGTTATTAGCTGCAAATCTCAGACATTTTCGGGAACCACGAAGGGTTCTCGATACTTCCGAGTCAGCATGGCATCCGCTTCTTCATCACCGACAAACTTTTCTTTTTCAGGATCGAAAGCCAGGTCCCGGTTCAGTCTGTAGGAGATATTGGCCAGGTGGCACAGCGCCGCCGAAGGATGCCCTTCCTCGGGGGGGGCATGAAGAACCGCTTTATCACGCTTGCGGATGGCATCGATAAAGTTTCCTTTGTGATCGCCGCCTTCATCACGGGTCGGGCCTGGAGTCCGATCTTTGCCGAGGTATACCTGGTAATGGTTGTAGGAGTCGATCACCATGTAGCCATCGGATCCATAGAACAGCACGCCGATTCTGGCGCCACCCTCATCATTGGTAATCCAGGGGCGCACTTCGAAGCAGAGCATTTTGCCCATCTTGCCGGCATCCGGATAGGAGAAGGTGACATTGAGGAGATTGGGGACTTCCTTGTCATCATCGAACAGGAATTTGCCGCCGGAGGCAGACACCTTTTTGGGGAGTCCGACCCCCAGACCCCAGCGTGCGATATCCATCTGGTGGATCCCCTGGTTGCCGATATCGCCATTGCCGAAGTCCCAGTACCAGTGCCAGTTGTAATGGAATCGATTTTCCCGGAAGGGGCGCTGGGCGGCCGGCCCGAGCCAGATGTCATAATGAACACCTTCCGGAACAGGGCTGTCCTGTTTCCTGCCGATGGTATCGCGTGTCTTGTAGCACAATCCACGCGCCAGGTAGACCTCGCCAATGACACCCTCATGGAGCTTCTGGATGGCTTCGATGATTCCGGGGCTGCTGCGGACCTGGGTGCCATGCTGGACGATCCGGTTATATTTGGCGGCAGCCTCGACCACTTTGCGCCCTTCGGCGACTTCATGCGAAATGGGTTTTTCGACATACACATCTTTCCCTGCCTGGCAGGCCCAGATGGTTGCCAGTGAGTGCCAGTGGTTGGGGGTGGCAATGGAGATGGCATCGATATTTTTATCATCGAGAACTTTGCGGATGTCGAATTCAAACGCTGGGCGCTTCAGCCCCTTGTCTTCGAAAATTTCTTTGGAGCGTGGCTCATAAAGTCTTTCATCGATATCACAAATGGTTGCCACCTCGACATCAGGCATCTGGGAAAAACCACTCAGGTGGCTTTTTCCCTGGCCATTGACACCGATGACTGCCACGCGGACACGGTCATTGGCGCCCGCCCAGGCGGCGGTTGAACGGCGCAAGGCTCCGATACCGACTGCCGCTCCGGCAGCGACTGTTGCTGATCCTTTGATGAAATCCCGTCTGTTTACATTTTCCGCCATGAGATCTTCTCCTTTTTCAGTGCTGGATGGATGCGGGAAACCCGGAACCTGTTTCCCGAATGAGACCCGACACAGCCAGTCTCTCATCCGGTTCAGTCCGGAAAACAAGTTTTATCCAGTCAGGATGGTGCGGCAAGCCCCTTGCCATAATTCGGATTTTTTAAGGAATCAGGGGGCGGGAGAAGTGCCCGCCTCGGTGGGAGGGAGCTGCCCGGGTGCGCGAAAGAGCACGCACCCGGGCCATGAATCGATCGATCAGTACTGGGACCAGTCTTCTACAGAAGTTGTGCTGGTGTGGAAAATCAGGTCATTGTACTCGGAGGCATTGATAATGATGTTGGTGTTGTTTCCCGCGGTGTAAAGGAATGACACCGCACCGCCATCATTGTCTTCCAGCATCGGCAGCACTCCGCAGGTCTGGCCTTCGGCTGGCGGGAAAGGCTGGGTGTATGTATCCCCGCCGGATGTAAAGGCAGTCCAGGGGATGCGGGCTTCGAGGACATATCCATTGGCATTGGTTTTCATGTTGTAGGTCATGCCGGTGAATGGATTTGGATTATCGACCGGCCAGAACTGCTGGAACCAGTTGGGATCATCGGCATTGTCGGTCAACGCCCAGGAGGGGATATACACCTTGGCTCCAACCACCTGGCCATCGGTCGCTTCACCCTGATCGTAGTCCAGGCACAGCTGGAAGGTATCGCCCTGGTTGACTCCAGCACCGCCGCAGGCATAGGTCCCACAGCCATTCTGCACCGGGTTCATGCTTTCATCCTTGCCATCCACCGCCACATAGAGGGCCTGGTTGTCCCAGGAGAAGTAGATCAGCGCTGAGTTATCCGCGTCATTTTCCACCTGTCCACCCGCCTCGAAATGGCTGCCGGCATGTTTGCAGGCAGGATCATACGGGTCGGTAGCCGCCAGTGTGGAGAGGCGCAAATCGACCGGTTGAACCCTGCTGGCCGGGTATTCGGAGGCGACATTGATAACACCATCGATGGTTGGTGGCGCCGGGGTTTTGTAGACATGAATGGGCCAGCAGATCGGAATCGCCGGGAATGGATCGGGCTGTCCTTTCGGAACAATCGAAACCGCATCGAGGAGCAGTGTGGAATCTCCACCCGGAGCGCCGACAATAAACTCCAGGAGGTAATTGCCATTGCCGGGCGACATGAAATCGATGGCAAAAGGCTGGAACTCGCCGGGGATGACCTCATGGTTTGGCACAAGGGTGACTCCATTGAGTTTGACTTCGAGCTCGGGGTGTGCCGGCGCTTCCGGCGGGCAGCAGTTGCGTGCATTTTCCCTGAAGCGCAGGGTGTATTCCTGTCCGGCTACAAACCCGACTCCCTCTTGTGAAACGACACCTGGATTCTGTTTGAAGGCAACCTGATCTCCATGAACCAGGATGCCATTATCCCAGAATGGGCCGGTATTATCGTTCATGCCGCTGAGTCCAGTCCACCAGATCACAGGGCCATAGTGCGGCCACTGTGGATTGATTGGTTCATCTTCAAAACTGCCATTGATAATGAGTCCCGGAGGGCGAGGCGGAAGGGTTGCCGGCGGAAATGGATTCGCTTCCCCTTGAGGAACAATCGAAATGCCATCGAGCAGCAGGGTCCCATCACCAGAAACGAAGGCCTCAAACTCGAGCAGGAAATTCCCATTGCCGGGAGACATGAAATCGGCGGACACGAGAGTGAATTCCCCGAAAGGAACACGATGCGCATTGACAATGTCAGTCCCATTCAGCCGCACCACCAGATCCACTTCCAGGCTGGAATTGCGCAGATCCTCGAGGAAACGCAGGGTGTACTGCTGCCCGGAAACAAATCCAAAGACTTCCTGGGAGAGGATTTGGCTCCCCTGGCAAAAGGCCACCTGTTTGCCATGCATTTTGTAGCCATTGTCCCAGAAGGGGCCTAACTTATCATTGACTCCTCCGCCACTTGTCTTGGTCCAGTAAGGGATATTGCAGTAGTAAGGCCATGGATTTGGAATTCCACCGGCCTCGAAGGAACCATTCTTCACCAGGTTCTTGTTTTTGGAGCCAGCTGTATTCGAAACAGTGACTTCCGAACTGGGGCCAAAGGGGTTGGCCGGCCGAATCCGGATGTAGTCGATCGACACAGTATCGCCATCCGAACCAGTCTGAATCGGGTCGATCCGCAGCGGATTGAACCAGACCGGCCCATCCGCACCACCCCAGGTGGCTGCTTCGGGGCTGTTGGTAATGTCGAACGAAACATTCTGATAGGAATTATCCATGGTGAAATCGGCGGAACGTGCATTGTTCCCATTCACCCCCCAGCCATCGAGAAATGGTGGATCGGTGTAAGCAGCGCGATTGTCACTCCAGAACATGTCATAGTTATTTGGGTTGACCGCTGCATTCCACTGTCCACCGATGTCCATGTGGGTGAAATGATCGGAATTGATCTGCCAATCCAGAACATCACCCAGGGGGCCGCCCGTGTTGAAGCTGGGATCGAAAACGCTATCCGGAGCGGCGCTGCCATCATTGACATCCCGCACTGTCATGTTCAGGCGGCCATTGTTCACCTGAAAAGAAGCCGGATCGATATCAAAAAGCTGGGGGTGTTCGTTGAAGAGGTAATTGAACTCGCCATTGTTGTTAAATTCGAAGGCAATATATTCGGAGAGACGGATGAAATCGATTTCGATGGTCTGCCCCACATTTCCGGAACCACCGAAAGGATCGATGCGGATGGACTTGATTGGTCCGCCGGTTGCGTAGGCACTCGAGTTCACGAAGGATTCATTCAGTTTCATGTCTAATCCAAAATTGAGTGTGTCAAACTGATCTTTGAACTGTTTCCAGGGAGTTGAATTCGAATCCTCTTCTCTGGTTCCGTAACCATTATCAAAGAAGACCTGCATCGCGAGGAAACTTGTGGGATTCTTGACCCGCATCTGAAGAATTCTGTAATTAGCGGGTGGAATGTTGGGAGTTGAAAGATAGATCTGGGGATCGCTGTCATCATCGATCGTCATTTTCAGGATCCCACCCTGAACATCGAGGGTGCACATGATGCCCTGCCAGCCCTCGGTGTCAAAGTCGGTGTTGAAGTTCCAGGCAACCGAGCAGGTCGCAAAAACCTTATCGCCTGCCGCCAGATTGACTCCATCCAGGGACCATTTGCCATCATGATCCGCATAAGCGCTTCCACGGGTGATGCCATTCACGAATACTTCGACAAATCCGTGTGCAGGCGCACCGGAACCGGTGATGCTGACACCAGTTCCCAGACCGGGTGTATCCACCACCAGAGCCGCCTGAGCTCCCACACCTGCTACCAATAAAACAAGACAGAGGGACAGAATTCCAAAAAATCCACGCATATTTACTGCCTCCTTGATGGACTTGCTGACCAGTTCCTTTCCTCTCTCGAAACGAAACAAGGACAGGAACCACACTCGTTTTTTTCCGTTGAGTCGGGAAACCTCCTTATTGCTGACAGCTTGAAAAAAAAGAAACCAACACCTGCAAATCAAAAATGCCATCAATATGTTAACCGGTTAACAAAGATACCACCCGTTATTCCTATTATCAAGATAAAGATCCGTTCTTTTTGAAAAAAGATGGGCAGCCCTCCATTTTTCTGGAAGGATAGTCGAGAATGAATAGAATGCAGGAAACTGCCTGACCCCATGAGCCGGTTGGGTGGGGAAACCAATACCTGAAATCATGCCGCTGAAACGGATTGCATATCTGCTGCTCATCTGGCAGGCAGGCTGGACAGGCTGTGGTTTCATGAACCAGCAGCCCTCTGAGCCGGGCATCAATAAACTGGATTACCGTGAAGCCTGCGGGAGCTGCCATGACCTGCCGAAACCGAAATCCCGGACCGATGAACAGTGGCAGGACTTCATGATGGAGCACCGGATGATGGCCGGACAGGATGAGGAAACAGCCCAGCTGTATGCCGATTACCTCAAGCAGATGAATTGAGGGTGGTGCTTTTTTCAGGGAATGAACGATGTAGAATCAGGGCGGATGCAGGGGACACACCGACACTCTGCCAGGCCAGTGAGGGGGAGATCATGACAGCCAGGAAACCGCCGCTGCTCAAGCGGATCGATGAACTTGCGCGCCAGGTCATGCGCAATGCGAAAGATTATGAACCTCCGCGCATGGATTTTCCGATTCGCGCACTCCAGAATGTGGAATACGATGAAGACCGGGGGTTTTTCCAGATCGGCTCCCGTGTGAAATCGCGGACCTTGTCCTTCAACACAGTCAAGACCTTTGCCCAGACACTGCGGATGATCAGCGAAAGCAAGAAGCTGATCGAATCCGATGACATCGCCAGCAAACGAGAAGTGTATTATGTGGCCAAAGGGTGGGGGTCCGCCAAATTCGATGAGCAGACAGAATCCGATACAGTCATGGATGATGTCGAAGCCTTCTTCTGTGTCAACCGTGAGCAGCTGCGGTTCATGCCGGAAGAAAAGGGAGGCGATGTGATGGGGAAACTGATCATAGTCGATCAGAATCCCTCGACCGGCAAAGATATCCAGATCGATTGCATGAAATTCGGAACCGGGGCTTACAGCATCCCCACAGTGGTCGAGCACCTCAAGTTCAAGACCGATGCGAAGTTTGTGCTGGTCGTAGAAACCGCCGGGGCTTTTCAGCGCCTGGTGAAACATAATTTCGCGGAGACAGCCAGCTGCATCATCATCTCGATGGGAGGTGTTCCGACACGTGCCTGCCGACGGTTTATCCGGCGCCTTTCGGATGAGAGGCACCTGCCGGTCTATGCATTTACCGATGGTGATCCTTATGGGTATATGAACATTTACCGGACCCTCAAAGTCGGATCAGGCAATGCGGCGCATATCAATGAATTTTTCTGTGTGCCAAAAGCACGATTCCTCGGGGTCACTCCGGATGACATCGACAAATATGAACTCGACACCCACCCCCTCAAGGATGTGGATATCAAGCGTGCCAAAGATGCTCTCAAGAATGATCCCTTTGTCCTGCGGCATAAGCCCTGGCAGAAGGCGCTCAAGAAAATGATCGACATGGGGGTTCGTGTGGAGCAGCAGGCCTTTGCCAAACATGGCTATAACTTTGTGCTGGAGCATTACCTGCCGGAGAAGCTGGCAAACACCCGGCTGTTTCTGCCTTGATGGGATATGCCGGGCCGATCTTCAGAAGGTGGCTGAGCCAGAGTTTCTGAGGAGTTCGCATTCATCAGAAGAAAGAGTTATTCCTTCCGCTCCAAGAGCTTCCAGCAGGTGCTCCCTGTTCCCGGTGCCTATAATCGGGTGGACTGGAAAAGGATGAGCGAGCAGGCAGGCCAAAGCAATCTGGTTGGGAGTACAGCCTTTGATCTGTGCGATCCTGCGGCAACGCTGAAGTTTTCCACGGTTATCCGGTGAATCATAATCTCCGGCTCTGGGAGGCTGCCCCGGGAACCCTGCTTCGGCCCATTGGACATTTTCCCCGCCAAAAAATCCCTTGGCCTGTGAGGAATATGGAACTGCTGGGAAACAGTAACGGGTGTGGAAATCGATATCCTCCCGTTTCATGAATACCATCCTCGACTCGGGTGGAGGGAGCTGGTAATCCGCCAGCGACCAGCCGGGCTGGCTGGCACAGAAAATCGGAACCCCCAAAGCCATGGCGGCGCACTGTGCCTGAAGAAGGCGTTCATGGCTCCAGTTGGAAGCGCCATAAGAGCGGATCAACCCCTGCTGTTGAAAGCCATAAAGCGCCGAAAGGATTTCTTCCACCGGCTGTCCGGGATCATCCCTGTGGAGCCAGAAGAGATCGATACAGTCAATCTGAAGCCGTTGGAGGCTTTCCTTCAAGTCCTTTTCCAGCTCCTGGCGGGAGCAACGGCCTGATGACATGTCCTCAAGCGGAGGGTGTCCGCCTTTGGTGGCGATGATGACGGAATCCCGCACCTTTCTCGAAGCCACCCACGATCCCACAGTCTTTTCACTGGCGCCCTCTCCTTCCGGCAGCCAGGAGGCATAGATATGAGCGGAATCAATGAAGTTCCCGCCATTTTCGAAAAACAGGTCGAGGAGCTCGAAGGCCTGCTCCTGCGGGATGGCTGTTCCAAAATCGCATGTGCCGAGGCAGATGCGAGAGGGGCGAACCGTCACATTGCCAGAAAGAAAGGGGCGAATTGGGGACTTGAGGTCATTTCATGGTGGCTGATGTGGCTTTGCCGGTCAGACGAAACAGGCCGGTTTCACCCAGGGGTTCCGCCTTCAGTCCCTCAAACTCGAAGGGGCTGATAAAATCCATCGGGCCTCCCTGGATTGTCACGAAACCATTCTTCTGAGTAATCGATTCGGCATGGGGCGCGGCAGTGACCAGGTAGTGGTGGGTCTGTTTGGGGCGGACCTTGACGACGAAGGCATATCCGATCGAACCATCCTCTGCGGTATAGGATTGGTACCAGTCGTTGCCCTGTATCTGCTGGTCGATGAAAAGCCAGCTGTCCCCGCGCTTTTCCCACAGCATGGGAGCCTTATGGGAGCTGAATCCTTCCACAAGGAATGGGGTCCAGTTATCCCCGCCTTTGAGGATAAACTCGGCGAAACCGCGTGGATCGGCTTTCATGCGGCGGGGAAACCCGGGGCAAGCCTCGCCATGCAGAACCTCGATCGAGGCGAGGTTGTCGCCATAGAGGTAACGCTGCCTTTCCGCAGGTTTTTCATCCACATCGGCATGGCCATAGGGCATCACAAACAGGTGGGATTCGATATGATCTCCTTTCTCCAGTCGCGGAATCATACCTGGAGCGGTCAGGAACATCTCGGTCCATTTGGTCCCACCAAAGCAGCTCAGCCCGAATGAATCGACATCCTTGCCACCGAGGCGCCCTTCAAACCGGTTCACAAAGAAGGCCATGTTTCCATTGCGATGGGAATACCCTGCACAGAAGGGCCATTCTTTGCCGAGAGGCATGGCTTCAAGCACCCATTTATCTTCCGCAGGAACATCCACCCGAGCGGTTTTTCCATCTGCGCCGGTATAGGCCAGATGAGGCCAGACTGTGTTGACGATATAGGCTCCGGCATTCAGGAAACGCAGGTTCCGGGCCGAGCTTTCTTCGATCTGGACTGTATCGAGCACATCGAGTGTGAGCTTCATGAAGCAGCGGGATTCATCATCCTGAGGGAGTTCGAAGATTTCCCAGGTGGTTTTTACCTTGCCATCCTCGGAGAGATAATCCAGGGCGAAACTGGCGATGTTAGGGGCGGTCAGGAAAATGCGGGTATCCTGCAGGAGGTTATTGATCCATTTTCCACCTGATTTATAACGGAGCAGCCCGACCACCGAGACATGGTCATGCTGGGGCTGCCCTTCCCAGTAGAAATTGGACAGCCCACGAACATCGGCCAGGACATAATTCCGGTCATCTTCTCGTGGAAATTCAAAGGGGACATAGCAGAAGGTTTCAGTAGGGCCAAGGGAAGCATGGAAGTAATGATGAAAGAAACGGATCGATGATATCTGCTTGAGGGGGTGAGTCCCCCAGTTTCCGAAGAGATGGTAGACCCTGCCGGCAAAGGGCTTCCCGGGTTCGAGGGTCAGAGGGAAATAGGATTCGCCATAGGGGACATCCCCTTCCTCAGGGCCTTCTTCATTTTCGCCTGCAAAGTTCTTGCAGACCTGGACCTGCACCGGAAGCGGGAATCCATGCGTGTCGGTGAGCACTGCGGCTTCCAGCACCCCATAGGTGTTGCGGACATTGCAGATGATTTCACGGCTGATGGACCGAGGCTGACGGGGGGTTGAGAGAGAGGCTTTGAGGCTGACCTCATAACGCTGGTTGGGGTTGATCCAGCCTTCCTCAAAGGAACGAGGGCCTGCATAGATGGTGTCGATCAGGAAAAACCCTTTATTGCGCTGATACCCCCTGGAGATACCCCCTTCGAGATCAAAATGCACCTCATCCGATTGCAGTTCCCCTTCGACCAGGCCCTCGAGTTGTCCGGGAGACTGTGCTGAGAGCAGCACGAGCGCGAGACTGCGAACCTCTTTGCCCCCGGCAGGGTATTTCCGGGATGAACCAAAGGTTCCGCTGGCAATCTGTTCGCCGGTTCCGGCCGGCTTGCGCGGTTTATCGAGGGTGAGATCCAGCACAGCGGCGGTGTATCCGGCTTCCTCGAAGGTGGATGGATTAAGAGAACGGCCTGGAAGCGCCATCGGGCTTTTGATGCCACCTTTCCAGGAGAGCTCTGTGGCCGGCAGATCACCCCGTGGAGTGACATTGAGGTTAGTGAAAACACGCTGGCCATAGGCAAAAAGAGCCAGCTCGATATCCCCGGGGATTCCATCCGATTTCAGGTCCCGAATATGGATCTCGTACATCTGAGTTCCAAAACTGTAGATGTTCACCCGCCCCGGCCCTCGCAGGGGTTTGCCATTGAGAAGCGGCTGAATCCCTTCCGGTGAGAGAAGATTCTTCCCATCCTGTTCGAAGCTGGAAAGGCGCGGGGTGTTCAGGTCAACCGACAGGACATAGGTTTGCCCTTCGATCAGCAGGAGGTCCCTGGCTGATGAAGCATAGCGAACATTGACAGTGCATTGGTCCTGGGTCGGAGCGAACGAAAAAGCGGAGGCACAGACCCCCGCAGGAGAATTCCGATCGATTTTTCATGGGTGGGCAACCTTTCTC
>LMZT01000025.1 GCA_001567115.1 Candidatus Hinthialibacteria bacterium OLB16
TTTGTCGGCGGAGGCGGAGTGGACGTGGCGGTCCCGTGTCCTCGTAAAGGTGAAGGTCGGGGTCTGAGTCCGGGTGGCGGTAGAGGTCCTGGTCAGAGTGGCTGTCCTTGTCTGACTGGGTGTTGCCGTTGCGGTCTTAGTCGCAGTGGGAGTCGAGGTTGGGGTGTTTGTTGGCGTCGAGCTGGGGGTTGGAGTCAGTGTCGATGTCGCTGACGGTGTCGGCGTGGGCTTGGGAACATTGATATAGATCAGGATATACTCAAACCAGGGGATCGGTATCCACCATATCCTGCGCAGACGCGCAATTGTCGGGCCAGTTGGTTCGTGTTTCAACTCGGTGTCCTGGCCATTGTCAGAGTGCATTTCTCCAATCGGTGGAACTTCAGTGATCCCTGATTTGTTGATCGTGGTTGGCTCGAAATTACTGAGAATCTCACCTCCTGGCAGCTCAAGATCTACAAAGACATCGAAGAAGCTGTCTGCCATAAAATGATGGCCAACCTCCTGGGATTCGATTTTTCCTTGGCTCGGCCTGGAAGGGGATTCGCGAAGTCTGAGAACTCCAGGGAGCGAAGGGAATGGGCTGTTTGCAGTCAGCTCCATGGCCAGCATCTCGGTCTGGATTTCCATCCTCCCATCTCCGTCGAGGTCTGTGGGAGTGGAACGTCGAATTTCAGCTGTTCCATTGAAGGTGACATTGGCGATTTCGTTTCCCGGTCCCTGGATCTCACAGCCAAGGCCCACCTGCAGTTGTCGATCCCTGCACAGGGAAACTCACCACCAAATCCGCGATAGAAATCGGGGGCATAACTGATGCTGCTCAGATCGACTTCCTGGACCGGCGGGGTGACCGGGTCATATTCTGGAAGCAATTGTTCTTCGACAGCGTATTTACCCTGTTCCAGGTTCATGAAATCGAGAACGCCTCTCGTGTCGGTCTGGCCTGTGCCAATCACACTCTGGCCGATTGCATTTGCAAACAGTGTGAAGGGAATGTAAGGAATCGGAATGCAGAAGGGATTCAATTTGATGATGTAGATGCTCCACCAGGGAAACCACCAGAAGATGGGTCGAACGAAGGTGTAGTTCATCTGCTGAACCAAGGCCACAGGGTCGCCATTGGGATTATCCTTGCTGTACAGTGGAATCGGCACCTGGGCCAGATTGTGAGTGATGTTCTGGTAAGGAATTTCAGGAACAACCCCGCACTGCAGGTGAGCAGGATCTTTGTTAATCAGGCCTGAGGGGTAACCCTCCAGGCTGACCTCAAAAAAGACATCGAAGAAGCTCTGAACAGGAAAATCTCCTGTGTTCGATTGCAGCCTGCCCGGTGAACCTTTTGTGGGAGATTCCCGAAGCCTGACTCCATTGGGGCTTTGCAGGTTCAGCGCATGGAGTTCAGTCGTAATGGTATGTGGATTGGGTGGTGGGCCTTGACTCACCAGACAGGAGCTGCGAATGACCCGTGTATCCCCTTGGAGGACAGCCGTTGTTGGTTGAATTTCTGGAATCAATGGTTGAATGAATAATGTGCAGAGAGTGAAATAACAATCCACCCATGGCCAGAAGATGATCCGGAAAAGGCGAATCCTCCATCCCGAAGGGGTGCCGTCCGGACCAAGCAGCGGAATATCGACCGGTCCGGAACCGAAGGGATTGTAGGTGTCCTGGGGTGTGGAACTCCCGTCATCCGGCATCAAACTTGTAAACGGGATACTTTCTGTATCTGTCAGATCATTGACTCGTGCAGGCGCCTCGTTGTGAAGGGGCGGAAGAGAGCCGCCCGCATCGATTTCGACAAAGATATCGAAGAAGCTGTCCATCATCATTTCCTGGCCCGGCGACAACTGTGTGAGCTTTCCTGAACTCTGAAGGGTGGGGGATTCCCTGAGCCGCAGCAGCCCCCCGCCGTTGGGATTGTTTCCTGTCAGATTCAGCTCCAGCAGTTCAACCGGTATGGGTGGAGTGTTGCTCGGGCCCTCGCCAGGGTTGCGCTGGACGAGCGCCTGGCCAGAAAGAGTGATCTGCACAGTTCCCCCATTGGGATCCTGCACAACCATCTGGACTTCGGCTCCCATTTTATCGATTCCCGGTGGCGGATAATCGGCAAAGGCGGGTTGAATCAGAAAAAAAACAAAAGAGGTGAGGAATACTTTACGGAAACAATCTGATACAGACCTGAATGGTCGCGTGAACATCGGAACATCTCCTCTCGGTTCAGCTTGTGGGCGGTTAGGACCATGAAAGGTCCCTAATTCAAGCACGGAACATCACTAAGGAGCGACTGGACAAACGATGTATGGCAAAGAAGAACCACCTCAATCTGGGACTCAATATACTTTTGTTTTTTTGGCGTGTCAAAAAAAAAATTAAAAAAATTTTGATAAAAGGGATATTTCTGTAATGCTGTATATCAATACCCATTTCTTGGCACAAGCGGCAAACCGAGGAGCTGGCGCGCACGATTGAGTGCGCCATCGATATGGCCATGGACATTTTCTTCGCCAATCATCTCGATCAGGCCATATTGTTCCATTGCAACCAGAGGCTGCGAATGAACGCCGGAAAGAA
>LMZT01000026.1 GCA_001567115.1 Candidatus Hinthialibacteria bacterium OLB16
ATGCAGTCCTCAGGTCCGCCGCCAATGGCACCTGGGAAAAAATTAAAGCCTGAAATATCACCTGTCCTCCGGGATGGCTTTTATGTCATCCCGGAGGATCCGTTGACACCCCATAAAAACAGTCAGCCAGCCCGGGGAGGCCAATGATGAAGTTCCATACCGAATATCTCTGGTTCAACACACACCAACGCCGCGAATACATCAATATCACCGACAAGGTCGAGGATGCTGTCGAGAAAAGCGGCATCCAGGAGGGAATGGTCCTGGTTTCCGCCATGCACATCACCGCGGCGGTGTATGTCAATGATGCCGAATCCGGCTTGATACAGGATATTGATGACTGGCTCGAAAACCTGGCACCATCGGGAATGAATTACCGCCACCACCGAACCGGGGAAGACAATGGAGATGCTCATCTTAAAAACCTCCTGATCCACCATGAAGTCATCCTGCCTGTGACCGATGGAAAGCTCGATCTGGGGCCCTGGCAGCAGGTTTACTATGCTGAATTTGATGGCCAAAGGCGCAAACGCGCTATCATCAAGGTCATGGGTGAGTGATCACCCCGGTGAAAATCGAGAAATTCCACCCGAGTGGAACGGCGAGCACTTAAGGGACTTCCTCTCCCGGGAACTTGACAACAACAGGTGCGCTCGCCATCATCGAACCCGCATCCGGACTGAACAGAATCGGTTTAATACTGGAGTTTCACCCATTGCCGGGTGGGTTGCCTGTCTGCCCCGCCTGAAATCTGCAGAATCGTTGCATGGAGCCATGAAGAGAGCGAAGGCACTGAATTCGGTCATTCTCGCGGCCGGAGATGGAACACGTTTGAGGTCGAACCGCCCGAAAGTCCTGCATGAGGTGTGCGGACACCCGATGCTGCACTATGTTCTGCGGGTGGCTGCCGAAGCGGCGGCGGATCGGCATGTGATCGTTGTTGGATATGAAGGGGAACAGATCTGCCAGACTTTCGCTGGCCGAAGCGATGTCATCTTCGCCGAGCAGAAAGAAAGGCTCGGGACCGGGCATGCTGTTCAGATGACCCGAGAGGCTTTCGAAGGGTATGAAGGAGATATTCTCATCCTGGCAGGGGATACCCCTCTGCTCACCGCACAGACCCTGCAGAATCTGGTTCAATGGCATCGCCATCAGGAAGCCGCAGTCACCATCCTGACCACTGAAATGCCGGAACGCGCGGGTATGGGCGAATTCTCCGATATGAAGACAACCGGCTGCAGGGAATTGTCGAGGAAAAGGATGCCAACCGTTACGAACGCGCCATCCGTGAAATCAACACCGGCTCCTATTGTTTCGATGCCAGAGCGCTTTTTGAGGCATTGGACCAGGTCACCCCGCAGAATGTCCAGAATGAATATTACCTGACTGACTGTGTCCGGATTCTGGTGGAGCAAGGGCACCGTGCCGAAGCGGTCATCACGGATGATCATACTGAAGCCATCGGCGTCAACACACGTGTCCAGCTGGCCGAAGCCGAAAAGATTCTTCGCCAGAGAATCCTGGTGCGTCACATGATGGCGGGGATCACGATCCTCGATCCTGAAACCTGCTATGTGGATGAAGAGGTCGAAATCGGCAAAGATTCAGTCCTCTTTCCGGGAACCATGATTACCGGCAAAAGCCGCATCGGAGCCGATTGCCGGATCGGACCCAACACGCAGATTGTGTCAGCGGAGCTGGGCGATGGAGTCGTCGCTAACTCTTCCTATATTGAAGGGGTCAAACTGCCTTCCGGGGCAACAGTTGGACCTTTTGCCACTCTTCGGAACACCACACCCTCACAGAAAGATTCCGGAAATTGAAATGAGAAAAGGTTCAATCAAGATATTCTGCGGAACTTCCAATCCTGCCCTGGCGGAATCGATCGCAAATGCCCTCGGTATCCCGCTCGGCTCGATCACCATCAAGCGTTTCCGGGATGGTGAAATTTATGTGGCTTATGAAGAGAATGTTCGAGGCACCGACTGCTTCCTCCTTCAATCCACATCGGAGCCGGTCAATGCGCGCCTGATGGAGCTGCTGATCATGATCGATGCCGCCAAGAGGGCCTCCGCCAGCCGTGTGACTGCGGTGCTTCCGTATTATGGATATGGCCGCCAGGACCGCAAACACCGCCCGCGTGTCTCCATCACTGCCAAATTGGTTGCCAATCTGCTTACTGTGGCCGGTGCGGACCGGGTCCTCACCATGGACCTCCATGCCGGACAGATACAGGGCTTTTTCGATATTCCGGTGGATAACCTGTATGCCTCACCGATCCTGGTGGAGCGTTTCCGCAAGTTGAATATCGAAAACCTGACAGTCGTTTCCCCGGACATCGGGAGTGTGAAGCGCGCACGCGGTGTTGCCAGAATCCTGGGGGCACCTCTGGCAATCATCGATAAACGCCGCCCGAGAGAAAACGAATCCGAGGTGATGAACATCATCGGTGAGGTGGCGGACCGGGCTGTTTTGCTGGTGGATGACATGATCGATACAGCTGGAACAATCTGCCAGGCAGCTTATGCCCTCCAGAAAGCCGGAGCGGTGGATGTCTATGCCTGCGCCACCCATGGAGTGCTTTCAGGGGATGCCATCGAGCGGATCGAGGCAGCCCCATTCAAAAAAGTATTCATTACGGATACAATACCCTTTCCTGATAACAGGAAGCTTGGTAAGTTCGAGGTGGTCGGTGTTGGCCACCTGCTGGCCGAAGCGATTGACCGTATCCACAACGAAACGACAGTCAGCTCGTTATTCCTGAAGCTTGAAGAGCTTTAAGCGGAGCGCCGGGTTTCGGGCGGTGAAGGATGACAACCATTGAGTCCATCGATGGTTTGAGGGACAATTGTGCAGTTTCGGTTCGGAACTCCAGGAACCGAAAGAGAATAGAAGGAGCAGTTCGATGCAGAAGGTTGCAATCACAGCAGATGTGCGCCGTGACAACGGCAAAGGAGTTGCGCGAAAACTGCGCGCCCAGGGGTTGATTCCCGCAGTTCTGTATGGCGGGGATGGGCCTCCGGTTTCATTGAAATTGGTCCGGCGCGATCTGGCACTGGTGATGCAAGGCCATGAAGGCCATCACCTGCTTGTGGATCTGGCGGTGAAGGATGACCAGGGAGCGGGTGAAAACCCGCTTGTCTTCCTCCAGGAACTGGATGTCAATCCAATCACACAGGTGATTGAACATGCCGACTTCTGGCGGGTGGATGCCACCAAACCGATCCATACCACAGTCGCCATCCACCTCAGCGGAACCCGATCGGGGTGCGCCAGGGAGGGGTTTATCAGCAGGTGCTTCGGGAAATCGATATCGAAGCCCTTCCTGTGGATATCCCCGAAAAGATTGAAATGGAAATCTCCAACATGGCGATGGGGCAGGCCCTGCATGTGTCGGATATTCCCAGTGAAGGAATCCCGTATGCCATCCTGACCCCCGGGGATCGTGTCATCTGCACAGTCCATGCCCCGCGTGCCATGGCAGCGGAAACAGCCGCCACTCCTGAGGAAGGCGCCGGGAGCGAAGGCCAGAAATCATAAGGCCTGTCAGGTGGCCATCTGTCGAGGCTTGCACCCGATTGAACAGGGGTCAGGTCTGGTTTCTGGTGGCGCAGGTTGTATGCCGGAAAACCAGGAACAGAAATGGAATTCAGCTCCCCAGGGAATTTAATTGGAAGTTTTTTCCCTGTGGGGGAGCCAAAAAGATAGAAATAAGTGTGGATTATCGCCGGTTTGGGAAATCCGGGGCGTGAGTATGAGGAAACACGTCACAACTATGGTTTTCTGCTGATTGACCAGTTGTGCCGAAAATGGGGGGTGAGTCTGTCAAAAACAACTCCCCACGCTGTTTTTGAGGTGGTGTCACGGTCCCAGAACAAAGTGGTTCTGGTAAAACCGTTGACCTACATGAATCGATCGGGTCTGGCATTGAAGGAGCTTCTCCGCCATTTCAATGCATCCATCGAGGACCTGATAGTCGCCCATGATGATCTCGATCTCTCCTTCGGCATGGTGAAGATGCGCCGCCAGGGAGGGCCGGGAAGTCATAACGGTGTCGCCTCGATTGTGGAACAACTCGATTCGACCGCTTTCGGAAGGATCCGTTTTGGGATTGGTCCACGACCTCAGAATTGGAGTGGAGTGGATTATGTCCTGGCACCCTTCGAGGATGATGAGGTGCCGGTGGTCAAAAAGATCCTGGATCGAACTGCGGAAGCAACGGAGATCCTGATGGCGCGTGGTTTTCTGTTCGCCATGAACACCCTCAACCGTAAGGAAATGGAAAGCAGGGAATAAAAAAACAAAAGGGTTTTTCAAAAACAACCGCTTAATAGAGCGGGAATATTATTGTTTAACTTCTCGAGGAAGAAAGGAGCGGGTAGAGAATCATGGAAATACTGGAAATACTGCTGCTGGTAATCGTGCTGGGCATCAGTGTATTCGGATTGGTGGCCGCCTATCGGCTGGCCCAATGGGTGTTGAAGCAGGACACCGGAACCGAGGCGATGCAGAAGATTTCAAATGCCATCAAAGAGGGGGCTGAGGCCTTCTTGAGCCGCCAGTTCAAGACCATCGCTGTCCTGGCAACAGTTCTGGCGGTCATCCTGTTTATCGGGTATGGGGTTATCCGCCAGCACCATGAGTTCGACCCGGTCCAGAGCCGAACCACCCTGGCTTTCTGGATCACCTTTTCGTTTGTGCTGGGGGCGGTGTGCTCGCTGGTTGCGGGTTATATCGGCATGTGGGTGAGCATCCGCGCGAATATCCGGACTGCCGCCGGTGCGATCAAGGGTGTCAATGAGGCACTCCAGGTCGCCTTGCGCGGGGGTGCGGTCTCGGGCTTGATGGTGGTGGCCATGAGCCTTCTGGGCGTCGGCGGGTTGTATGCTCTGGTGAAGTTTACCACCGAAATCGATGCCACAAAGATTCCGCTGTTGATTGTCGGCTATGGCTTCGGGGCATCCTTCGTGGCGCTCTTTGCCCAGCTGGGCGGTGGCATCTACACCAAAGCCGCCGATGTCGGAGCGGATCTGGTGGGCAAAGTCGAAGCGGGCATCCCCGAGGATGATCCACGCAACCCGGCGGTAATCGCTGACCTGGTGGGAGATAATGTGGGTGACTGTGCGGGCCGTGGCGCTGACCTGTTCGAATCGACCGCAGCCGAAAACATCGGCGCGATGATCCTGGGCGCTGCGATGGCTGCCGCTGTCAAAACGGCCCATCCGGAAACTCCCGACTCCTGGATTCTGGGGGTGATGCTGTTCCCGCTGGTCTCACGCGCTTTTGGTATCATCGCTTCGGTCATTGGCGTTTACTCGGTCAAGGTCAAAGGCGATGAAGATCCCATGAAGTCCCTGAACCGGGGATATTATGTGACTGTGGTGCTGGCGATGATCGGTTTCGCAATATCGAGCCGCTGGCTGCTGCACCATGACAGTGCACCCGATGCCTGGCTGTATTTTCTGGGCTGTGGTGTGATCGGTGTCGTGACTTCAGTGCTCTATGTCTATCTGACTCAGTACTATACCGAATACCACTACCGTCCAACCCGCTCGATCGCCGAGGCCAGCAAGACCGGCCCGGCCACAAACATCATTTCCGGCCTGGCGGTCGGTCTCGAGTGCACCGCGATGCCGATCCTGGTGATCGCCGCAGCGATCCTGGGGTCTTACTATCTGGGCACCCACTGTGGATTTCCCCATGCCGGCCTGTTCGGAACAGCGGTCGCCACCATGGGCATGCTGTCCACAGCGGCTTACATTCTCGCCATGGATACTTTTGGACCGATTGCCGACAATGCCGGTGGAATTGTTGAAATGAGCTCCCAGCCCAAAGAGATTCGCGATAAATCCGACCGCCTGGATTCTGTCGGAAACACCACCAAGGCGCTGACCAAGGGGTATGCGGTCGGCTCCGCAGCCCTGGCGGCCTTTCTGCTTTTCAGTGCTTACCTCGATGAAGTGAAAAACTATGGATTAAACCTGACCAGCGTGGATATCGCCAAACCGGAAGTATTTGTCGGCGCCATGCTGGGTGCGATGCTGGTGTTCCTGTTCTCCGCGCTGGCCATTCGTGCGGTCGGACGCGCTGCGCAGTATGTGATTCTCGATGTGCGTGCCCAGTTCAAGGAGAAACCGGGGATCCTGAAAGGAACTGCTGACCCGGATTATGGGCGCTGTGTGGATATTGTCACCAAAGGTGCTTTGAAGGAGATGATCCTCCCCGGTTTGCTTGCCACACTGATGCCAGTGGTAGTCGGTGTCTTTTTCCGCTGGCTGGGAAACACCATGGGAATCCCGGGGATTGGTGCAGAGGCTGTTGCCTCCATGCTGATGGTTGGAACCATTGTCGGAATTCTCATGGCTCTCTTCCTGAACAATGGAGGTGGAGCCTGGGATAACGCCAAAAAGTTCATCGAAACCGGTTATGGCGGCGGAAAAGGCTCAGAGACCCACAAGGCCGCTGTGGTCGGCGATACGGTAGGAGATCCCTGCAAGGACACTGCCGGGCCATCCCTGCATGTTCTGATCAAGCTGCTTTCGACTGTGACTTTGGTGCTTGCGCCACTGTTTATCTGATCACCAGTCATTGAATCAGCAACTTCGGAAGGGGTGCTCTTCGGAGCACCCCTTTTCTATTGTGCGCCGGGCATGGCGTATTTTCTGTTAATCGGTTAACATTGCCTCGCAGAAAAAGATCGTATTATAATCTCTCTAAATGGGCCGGTTTCATAATTAGAGGAAGGGGCCAGAACTCATGCTTAAGGTGCCTGCAGTCACTTACAAGAGAGGGTTTACACTCATCGAGCTTCTGATTGTCATTGCCATCATCCTGATTCTGATTTCCATCGCTCTTCCGAACTTCCTCGAAGCACAGATGCGCGCCAAAGTCGCGCGGGTGCGCAGTGAGTTTCGCTCCATTGAGGCGGCCTGATGTCCTATCGGATTCAAAACCCGCGCTTCCCGTTTGCAGAGCCACGCGGCTCAGCACCTTATTTGCGCAAAACCGGTTATACGC
>LMZT01000027.1 GCA_001567115.1 Candidatus Hinthialibacteria bacterium OLB16
CTATTCTCTGCTGATACGCAGTTCACTCCCCTCCATTGTTCCCCAAGGGGATCTGGTCCTTCGCGAAATTCGCCATCCACTGCTCCTGGCACGGATGCCCCATGAGCAGGTGGTCAACAATGATCTCATCCTCGAACAGGACTGTTCCGGCTGATGATCACAGGCCCGAATACCGGCGGAAAAACGGTCGTCATCAGACGCCGGCCTGGCTTGCCTGCTGGGGCTGTCCGGGCTTCCCTTTCCCTGCGGTGAAGGAACAGTTCTTCCCATACTCGGGGGGGTGCTGGCCGATATCGGCGATGATCAATCCATCGAGGAATCGCTGTCCACTTTTTCCTCGCATGTCTCCAGGATGAAAACCTTTCAGGAAGTTGCAGATCGCCTTCATTCCCGGCAGGGGGCACGACTCCTCGTGATTCTCGATGAACTGGGCGCCGGAACCGATCCAGCTGAGGGAGCCGCTCTGGGCAGGGCGCTGCTGGAGTACCTGATCGAACGGGGAGCCTGGGTCCTGGTGGCGACTCACCTCGGTGAACTTAAACTGTTTGGCTACAGCCGTCCCGAGCTCAAAAGCGGCGCGATGCTCTTCGATCACCAGACACTCAGCCCAACCTACCAGATGCGCATGGATTCAGTTGGCGAAAGCCATGGGCTGGAGATTGCGGAACGCCTTGGCATCGCTGAATCCATTATCAAACGCGCCGAGGAACTCCTCAGCACCAATCCGAATCAGTCAGTGGCTCTGCTGCACCGCCTGAGTGAGGAAGAAAAAAAGGTCCAGGATATCCGGCTGGAACTTGAATCCCTGAAAATTGAGGCCGAAGAAAAGAAAGAGAGCCTGGTTCGCCGCCTTGAGCAGACTGCGCGTGAAGAGAAAAGGATCATCGAAGAGGCACGCCGCCAGGCTGAGCAGAAAATCCAGTCCGCACGCCGCCGCATGGCCTCCATCGAAGAGCATATCCACAAGCAGGAACAGAAACTTCGCGAGGGTTATGACTGGCGGGAGAAAGGCCTGGAGCAACGTGAAGAACAGGTGACCTGGATGGAAAGGGAACTCCAGAGGCGCCTGGGGATCCTGGCGGACCTGGCACGGAAATTCCCGAATTTTACTCCCGACCTGTTGAAACCCACTGAGATCGAAAAACTTCAACGGCTTGCGGAGCCGGATTGGCAGAAGATCCTCCGCAAGATCAATGATGAGGAGCAGCAGATCCGGGATGACTTTCCACGGGCGCGCCCGCGCCTGGAACTCGCCGAAGAAGCCCGCCCCGCCTGGCAGGATATCACCTCTGGTTCCTCCCTCCAGATTGAAGGAGTGGAAGGCACTGTCTCTGTCCTGGAAAAAGATGAAAAAAGAAAAAGAGTCGCGGTCCTTCTCGGGAATCTGCGGATGGAAATCCCCTATGCTCGAATCCTGCGAAAAATTTCAGGGAAACCTGCTGAAACCCCGGCTCCGCGCCTTCAGCTTGGAGGTGTGGCGAGGAGTGATGCCGGGCCGGAAATCAATCTGATCGGAATGACACTGGAAGAAATGGAACCTGTCCTGGTCAGGTATCTGGATGACGCAGCACTGTCCGGGAGGCCCACAGTCCGCATCATCCATGGCCATGGAACTGGAACATTGCGAAAAGGTGTCCAGCGCATCCTGCGTGACCATCCTCAGGTGACAAAGTTCCACGAAGCGGAATCGTTTGAGGGAGGGGCGGGAGCCACGATTGCCCTCCTCAGAAACAATTGAGATCAGTTCCCGTGCATATAGCCGATTTTCTGGAGCCTTTCGATCGTTTCAGCATCGAGATTGGCGGCGGGTGCGGATCCCTTTCCTTTCCCGTCCCCGGCCATATCCGAGAGAACACGGGATGTTTTATCGAGTTCCGAGGTGGCGGATTCCACCTGTGATGCCAGGTTCTTCTTTTCTCCAGGGTCATCCGCCAGATTATACAATTCCACCTTCCTCTTAATCTCCCCTGAGGCATCCCAGACCATGTCGTCACGTGTATCAATCCATTTCTTTTTGTGCCGGTGAAGAGAGAACAGGTGCCGTGAGTTCTGGGTGACTTCGGAGTACAGTTCACGATCCTCGGGGAGTCTTTCCTGTCCCTGAATAATCGGATAGAGAGACAACCCCTGCCATTCCAGGGGTGACTGCCAGCCCAGGTAATCAAATAAGGTCGGTGCGATATCCAGGAGTGTGGTCCTGCCGGCCAGCTTCTTTCCCGCATGGAGGTCTCCCGGAAAACGGAACAGGATTGGAATCCGAACTTCCTCTTCATAAAGGGAGTAACCATGCAGCCAGGTGCTGTGTTCCCGGAAGGCTTCTCCATGGTCGGAAAGGAGCACCACGACCGGGTCATGAAATAATCGCTGGCTCTCGGCCTTCTCGATGAAATCTTTCAACAGATCATCCATGTACGCCACTTCCGCCAGGTAAAGGCCCTTCATGTAAGGGGTGTCGGAATCGGGGAGTGTCAGTTTGCCGATATTGCATCCGAGAAGTGGAAAAAACTGCTGCTCGGGATGAATCAGCTTGTCTGTGGAAGGGAACATGCCTTCTTTGATATACCGCTGGCGGTATGGCTCGGGTGGAGTATAAGGATCATGCACATCATAAGTGTGCAGAAACAGGAACAGCGGGATATTCCGGTTGCGGCGGTTGAGCCAGTCCATGCAGCGCGGCAGTATCGATGCGAAATGGCCGGCTTCCTGGTCATAGCGTTTGAAACCCTGTGAAAATCCAAAACGGTAGTTCAGAAACTCACGGTCCACAAAGGCCGCTGTTTCATATCCATGATCCGAAAACAGTTCCGCCAGCCCCTGTGTATCCGGGGAAATCATGTCGTAATGCATGCGGACCCCATGGCGGGATACATACTGCGACAAAAACAGGCTCGCATGGGAGGGCAGGGTCCAGCTGGAAGGCGCTTCCGCTTCAGTGAAAACAACTCCCCTCTCCCCGAAGTAATGGTCCAGAAAGGGAGTTGTATCACCCCCTCCAATCAACGAAACCGCATCCGCTCTCAGGGTGTCAATGGATATCAGGATCACATCGGGTTGTTTTCGGCCTCCTCCACCCGGAAGGTTCCTGTGCACCAGCACCGGCTCCCCCAGAAAGAAGGGGCAGACTTGGTTTTCTTCTCCCTGCGCAGGGGTCGTGGAAAACAGGATTCGACCCCGCTGCCCGGGCTGGAGCGGGAGTGGAACACGAATCCCATCACCCCAGACGGGTTGTGTTTTCGGATCATTGAAATCCAGATCCCCTTCCCACAGCACTGTCTCCGATTCATCCAGCAGCAGTTTGACGGAAAGGTGGCCTTTCCCCCACTTTCCGATAACCACCGGATCCCGGATCATGGGATAAAAGACCAGGTCTGAAAGCTCTACCGGCTCGATGGCGACACTCCATCTGGAGGGTGTTGGCAGAAACAGGCATGTCCGGACCAGGTTGTTGACTTCAAGAGGCCTCACCAGCAGTGGGGATTCATCATAATGGCTCCAGGGGCTCCACACTTCTTCCGGCAGAGGCAGGGGTGGCTCTTTCATCAGTGCCTGTATGACATCCAGGGGATGATAGGAGAGGGTTGGTTCCGGCATTCGGTCCGGAATGCGAACTTGAATGGAAGCCTTGTTGCGGGCACGGAAATTCCGGATGAAAAACTGTTTCTGGATTTTTTTATCCGCTGTGCTGTAAGCGCCGGTGGACTTGAGGAAAAGCGTATAAGATCCCGCCGGAATTCCTTCAGCTGCCAGGCGGTACAATGTCCAGTCATCTGCGGAGATCTCGGCAGTCGCCTGCCAGACCTCATCCAGGCGGGCATTCAATTTCATCGGCGCGGAATCATGGCTGATCGCCAATGATTCCCATTCAAGCACCGGTGAATCCCAGGGGATATCGCCACCGAAGAACTGCTTGTGGTCGGCTGGAAAGAAATAATTTGCGATCAGGAGCCTGTCTTCTCCCGGTTTGTAGTAATACCCCGCTTCCACCCCCTCGTCCCACTCCTGGCGGGTCAGGAGGCGGACTTTCTGGCTGCCGGAGAGCACCTGGATCGAGGGATTCGAAGGGAGAACATCGAGGATTCCCTCCCAGGCATATTCGATCATCCCACCCGGCCTGTTGGATATTTTCCATGAGGGCTTCAGTGTCGACCGGTAATTCCACAATGGGTTCTGGAGGGAAATCTCCTTGGGAGGTTGTGTCAGCAGGCGGATCATTCCCGGCCGGGAGCCGAAAAAAATCCATATCTGCTCGAGCAGCAATCCCGATCCCAGCAGAACGAAGGGGAGACAGATAAAAAATATTTTTTTTATCCTGGCGGGGTGCATCCTGGCTGATGGCTGCTATCTGGAATTCGGCTGAGGTTTAACCAGGCTCTCAGCCAGCCTTCCCGCCTTTTCTGGAGGAGTGACGATCACGGCGGCGGGGGCGATGCGCGGGGGAATGTCCGGTTCGATCCGGATTTCCACCGACTGGCTGGCTTCATCCTGAGCCTGGCCTGCTGCTTCTGCAGTGGGGTTTTCCGGAGTTTCTTTCTCGACCACCTCCTGAACCGGGGGTTCTTCACGGTCGATTTCAGGTTCTTCAGGAGAGGCCTTCTCCTCCACTTTGATGGCCACCGTTGCCGGAGCAGTGATTGGAGTGGGAACTGGAGCAGGAGCTGGAGCGGGTGCGGGCGGTTGAATTTCTTCCTCGACAGGTTCGGGTCGGGTGGCAGGCCGGGGTGGCAGGAGTGATTTCAGCACCCGTGTCACCAGTTCCTCGAAGTCCGAGATTTGAATCGCGCCTTCCATCAGATCGAGCCATCCGGAATGGATTCGTGCGGCATCCTTTGACATGCCCAGCCTGAGGATGGTCTGCCCATCCAGGTGCGCACTCTCTTCGAGTGGAATGATTTCAGGATGATCGGCCAGCAGGCGATGCTGGTCGGCGATGAAGGGAACCAGGGCGATCCATTTGCCTGCCAGCAGTGTCAGCAGCAGATGGATTTCAAGCAGCTGGACACGGTGCTCCGCCTGAAAGGCTCTCGGGTATGTGCGGTCGAAGACCTCCTGCGCCAGGATAAACTCGTGCTGGGCCAGTGCTTCACGCGCCAGCATCAACTGAATCGGAGCGGAATTGATGGCCATGTGAGCGGCGATCTGCAGCCGGTTGAGAGCGCCAGTAGCATCCCCGGCACGCTTGAGAGCCTGGCCCCAGGAGGCATGGAGGTAGGGATCCTCCGGAGAAAGCGAGACAATCTGCTCCCATTCTCTGGCGGCTTCCTCATGACGTTCAGCCTCATCCAGCAGCTCGGCGCGCAGCCTGCGTGCACGAAGAAAATGGGGCGATTTAGCCAGGAGTGCATCCAGGCAGGCCAGAGATTCGTTGTATTGGCCGAGCGCCTGGTAGGTCAATGCTTCCTCGATGCTGGTGCGCAGGATGGAGGGATTGAGGTGGCGTGCCATCGCGCATTCACGCAGTGCTTCCTCCGCCATTCCGGAAAGGCGCAATCCCATGGCGAGATCGAGCCGGATGGACACGACACTGGGCAGCAGGTCCCTGGCACGCTCCAGGAAGTCGACTGCTTCACGGTATCTCTCACCATGCAGCAGCGCCAGCCCCAGCGAATGATTGGTGTCTGCCGAAACAGGATCGAGGGCAAGTGATTTGCGAAACTCGGCAACCGCCCTGGGGATGTCTCCGATCCCCACATAAGCGACCCCCAGGTTATAGCGCAGCTCGGCGGTTTCTTCGGTCTGGGACTGGAGTTTCTCAAGGTCTCTCAGAGCATCCTCATATTTATGGTTCTCGATCAGGAACAGAGCTCTTTCAAATAGCAGGCCGGGATGGTCCGGCTGGGCTTCGAGGGATGTCGCCAGGAGTGCGTTCCGTTCGCTCCGGTTTTTTCCAGCCGGTAAATCTGGCATCTTGCCGCCTGAAGGTCCCCATTTTCCGGGTGGTGCACCAGGCCCTGCCCGGCCACTTCAGTTGCCAGTGTCAGATTCCCCCGTTGAATATCAGCCTGGATGCAAAGCAAACGGGTTGAAAGGGATTTCGGATTCTGCTCGACAAGTTTGTGGAGGATCCCGGATGCCTGTTCAGGTTTTTTCGCCGCCAGATACTCCAGGGCCAGATGAATTTCGTTGCGTGAGGCCACCTTTTCGACTGTTGCCGAAAATTCTTCCAGGCGGTTGCTGATCGGTTCAACCTCTTTCTGGATTTTTTCTGTCAGCGAAAGCGATGTTGTTGTCAGGGTCTCCTGAAGAGACTCGGTGAAGCGAACCACAGACATATCGGTTCTCTCGACTGCTTCGGCCAGTCGTTCGGCTTTCTGGAGCAGGCTGGCAATGGATTCATCCCTCTCGGTCTTCTCCTGGCCGATCTTCTCTTCGATCACTGTGGTACGGTTCTTCAGTTCCTCATCTTTGCGATCCTGGACCAGGGAGGAATGGCTCAGCTTTTCATCCAGGGCATCCAGGAAGTTGTTCAGGGCATCGATGCGGCTTTCTGTTTTCCGTTGCAGCAGAAAAAGATATACCGCCAGCCCGATAACGCCCAATAAACACAGTATGGTCAAGAAACTCATGACTCTCTCTACACCATTAAAATGCGGGTTGCGAAACGAATGATATGTATTCAGCCTGAGGATTTCATGGAAATTTGTTTCCGGCAAGGCCCGGCCCCGATTCTGACTCCTCCTCAATCACCCCGATCTCGATCAGAATGACTGCATCATGGCCGCCAATGACCTGTTCAAATCCGGTCTGTCCGGGGTTTTCCGGATAGTTCATATCTCAGATCTGCATTTCTGGCATCTGCCTGGAAACCCATTGGTATGGCGGGGAAAAAGGCTTCTCGGGCTGGCCAACCTGCTGCTGAGGCGTGCACGCAAATTCCGTCTGGAGGCGGCTCCACAGCTGGTCGAGGAAATTCACAAAGATCAGCCCGATCACCTGGTCGTTTCCGGCGATATCTCCACAACCTCATTGAATCTCGAGTTTCAGGCCTTTCGGCAGATGTTTTCAGATTGGCTGGAATCCTCTGGGAAAATCACCCTGGTGGCCGGGAATCATGATCGTTATACACGCCGTGTTATGCGTGAGAAGCTTTTCGAAAAGACTTTTTCCGATATTCTCGACCCGGATTCAGGCAGCCGGATTCGGTTGATTCAGCCTGGGCTTGGTCTGGCCACCTTCGATCCGTGTGTTCCCAGGCCTATTTCCGCACGTGGTTTTGTCGATCCATTCCAGCTGCGCTTACTGGAAGAATCGATTCGGTCCTGTGATTGGAGCTCCCTCCGGGCGCTCCTGTTTGTCTGCCACTATCCCGCCGAAGTGCCACTGCAACATGCCGATCATCAGAAAGGGCATGGCCTTGTGGGGGCTGAAGGGATCCTGAAGGTGCTTCAGGGAGTTCCTGTCCCGATCTGCTGGCTGCATGGCCACATTCACCATCCCTGGAGATTCTTCAGCCCCTCGATCCCGAACCTCACATACTATAATCCCGGCTCCCCTTTGCTGCGCCGTTCACAGGGGATTTCCCTGGGGCGCTGGGTGCTGGATTGGGATGGACAGCGCATTCATTCTGAGTGGCGCTCGCTCCCGGCGGCTTCTGCCTGGTTTGAGGCTTCAAAAGAATGAGGCAGACCCGGCTCCAAGGTCTGCCTCAAGTGGGTTACTGAGGATTGAGAAGGTGGGACAATCCTCAGAGCGTGCTGAAAAAATTCTTAATACAAATCCCTCGACATAAGACCTCACCATTGGGCGGCGAAGTTTCTGGAGGGCCTGTTCTTCGATTCGACGGACTCCTTCGGCGGATAATCCGATCAAGCGTCCGATCTGGCGCAGGCTGAGTCCCTTTCGTTCATCGCTGAGGCCGAAACGATGCCTGAGGACATCTCTCTCCTTCGGGGAAAGAACCCGCATGGCCAAATTCAACTGGTGCTTCATCTCTTTCTGGGTGATGTCTTTTTCCGGATGTTCGTTGGTCTGATCTTCAAGGACATGGAAGAGGCTGGGGGTGTCTTCTTCATTGGCCTGATCGAGCGAAATGAAACTGGCTTCATAGCCCTGCAGTTCTTCAATCACATGTTTTTTGATCCGAAGCCCGCGCGCCACCTCGGCATGGGTCGGAACCCTTCCTTTAGTCACTTCAAAATTCAGACGGAAGCTTTTGACCTTGCGCATCAGTTCCAGCTTGTTGGCCGGAATGCGGATGGGGGCGCTTTTCTGCTCGATGGCCCGCTGGATGGCCAGGCGGATCCACCATGAAACATAGGTGGTCAGACGAAATCCCCGCTCCGGATCGAAACGTTCAATCCCCTCCAGAAGCCCGATGTTTCCCTCCTGGATCAGGTCTTCGAGTGGAAGGCCATGGTTGGAATAGGGGATTGCCATTTTAACAACAAAACGGAGATTGGCCTCGATCAGCTGCCGGCGTGCTTCAAGATCGCCCTTGTGAGCCAGCCGGGAAAGGTCCTTTTCCTCGGTGGCAGTGAGTAGTGGTTTCCGTGATATCTCTCGATAATACCTTTTCAGGCAGAATCCATCCGATTGCATGGCCTTGTTCTCCTTCCCTGGTATTCAAGAAGTGTAGCAATGGTTGTACCATTCTTGAAAAGCGGGGATTCAGATTCCGCCACTGATGCTCTAACATCTTCATTCTGCTGATTTTATGTGCTTATATTCTGAACGGGAATTTGCTTGACAGCCTCCGATTTGAGGGAGGTTTCAGCAGATCGTTCGTTGAAAAAGCCAGGCAAGTGAGAGATCTTTCTCACACCTGAGAGCGAAATAGGAGGCCAGAGAGGTGAAGACACAATTCCAGACCACTTATGTGCTGAGTGCGGTCAAGCCAGACCATTTCCCCCCACCGAATCTTTCGGAGCTGGCTTTGAGCGGGCGTTCGAATGTCGGAAAGTCATCCCTCCTCAACTTCCTGGTTGGCCATAGCAGCATGGCCAAAGTATCCAAAACACCAGGAAAAACCCGTGCAATCAACTTTTTCGAAGTCGATTCACGCTGGCGGCTGGTGGATTTGCCAGGTTATGGGTATGCACGCCTTTCAAAAGGAGAAATCGATGCATGGAAAACTCTCATCGACACCTACCTGCGGAACCGCGAGTGCCTGAAAGGCGTGATTCAGCTGATCGACTCCCGCCATCCTCCGCTCGAATCGGACCTGAAGATGATCGATTGGCTGATGGATACAAATATTCCAGCCATCCTGGTCCTCACCAAGGTCGACAAACTGGGAAAAAACCAGCAGAGAAGTTTGCTTCACACCTTCCGGAAAGAATGGCTTTCCGGGGTGGACTGGCCGGTGGTGGCAACCTCCGCCCTGGAGAAAACCGGCCGGAATGAACTGCTCGAAGCGGTTGAGAAAACTTTGAATTTACCGTAAGGGGTGAGATTTATCCTCCAGAAAAGGCTCCCGGTTGTTCCTCACCCGAATTTTTGGGTGAATTCTCCGTCCTTCAGAAACAGCTTCCCATCCACATAAACCTTGCCGGCCTTGCGGAGGTCGCAGATCATATCCCAATGCAGGACAGATTTGTTGACACCGCCCGATTCGGGGTAACTCGCTCCGAGGGCGAGGTGAACTGTCCCACCGATCTTCTCATCGAACAGGATATTCCGTGTGAAACGTTGAATCCCCCGATTTGTGGCAAAGGCAAATTCACCCAGGTAACGCGCCCCTTCGTCCAGGTCCAGCATCTTGTTGAGGTAATCTTCATTCTTGCTCGCATGAGCCTGGATGACTTTCCCTTTCTTAAATGTCAGGTGGACATTCTCGATTTCCCGCCCATTGTGGCAGGCAGGGAACGAATACAGGATTGTCCCTTCGGCCGAATTTTCCACCGGGCCGGTGAAGACTTCCCCATCCGGCATGTTCTCAGTCCCGCAGCAGTTGATCCAGGTTCGTCCCTGAACTGAAAAAGAAAGGTCAGTGTCTTTGGCGACAATCCGGATTTTTTTGTTCCATTCAGGAATTGAACCATCTTTTCCTGGTTGCGTTGAACCTTTTTCCAGGCAGCCACCGGGTCCTGAAGATCCACATGGCAGGCACGATAGACAAAATCCTCAAATTCTGTCAGAGACATCTCCGCATCCTGGGCGTAAGCTCGGTGGGAAACAGGGTCAGACACCAGCGCAGGCTGCCATCGCTCATGCGATGGTGCAGAATATCCCGGAGTGGCTTGACCCCCTTCATCCGCTGCTGCTGTCGGGATGGATCGATTCCGCTGAGATACCGGGTGTTTGTTTCAGCGATCACTCGAAACAGGCAGTCTATTTTCTCTGCCTGGGTCAATCGCCATTCCGGAATGAAACCGAGCTGTTTTTTCGATCCATGCCGCAGGAGAGCCTCCTGCAGCCAGGGTGCTTCGATGTCACACACCGGCAGTGCGCCCGCTTCCAGGCACTTCCGATAAAGGGCCTCGAGCAATGGTTCGGCACTCAGTGGCCCATTGATCGACACCAGTTCTCCAGCTTTGATCGCATTCGAATAATTCACCATCAGACCGGCCAGGCGTTCAACACGCGGATCCATGCGGTTTCCTCACAATAAAAAAATTGGTTCCCTTGGAGAGAGTTCTCATCTTAACAGGCCCTGGCCGAACTTGGATCCCCGAATCCAGCTTCGAGCGAGCCGGGATATAATTTGAAATCTCGCCTGAGTATGATGCCAGCTGGCAGCAGGATCCGGGATATTTGTGTTGTTATTCCGATTGTTATTTCGACCTCTGGAGGAACAGGACATGAGCAGGCGGGCACTTGCAGTTGGAGCGCATCCGGATGATGTGGAACTGATGATGGCAGGCACACTGGCATTGCTCAAGGTGGCCGGCTGGGAAGTTGCTATCGGGATCATCGCCAAAGGGGATTGCGGGAGCAAATCACTGACACGCGCCGAAATCACCTCGGTCCGCCGCAAGGAGGCGGAAAAATCGGCCGCAGTTCTGGGTGCCCAGATTTTTTTCATGGGCCAGAATGATTTGGAAATCGATGTGAATCCGGATACCCGCCGGATTGTGACAGAGGTGGTTCGCAAAGCAGCGCCGGATGTCGTCCTGACTCACCCGCCGATGGATTACATGACTGACCATGAGTTCACCAGCCGCCTGGTGCGGGATGCCTGTTTCGCGGCAACCACACCCAATTATGAAACTGGCTCCTCAGATCCGGCCCCGGCGCTCGCGAAAATCCCGTTTCTTTATTACTGCGACCCCCTCGAAGGCATGGATCTGTTCGGCTCGAAGGTGGTCCCCCAATTTGTGGTTGACATATCCACCCAGATGGAGATGAAGAAATCGATGCTCACCTGCCATGCCAGCCAGCGTGAATGGCTCCGGGTCATGCATGGAATCGACCAGTATGTGATCGAAATGGAAACCTGGGCACGCCTTCGCGGCGAACCTCATGGTTTCGAGTTTGCCGAAGGTTTCCGCCAGCACCTTGGCCATGCTTTTCCTCACAACAACCTGATCGAAGAGACTTTAAAGGGCCTGGCTGCTGTTGCTGGATGCGGATGATTCAGCTGGATCTACTTTTCCAGCTGCTTGTGGCGTTTGCGATCCGATTCTTTAAGGACCCGTTTGCGAATTCGGATGGTAAGCGGCGTGATTTCGACCATCTCGTCATCCCCGATCCATTCAATCGCCTGCTCAAGTGAGTTCTTTCGAGGCGGTGTCAGAAGAACCGCATCATCCGACCCGGATGCGCGCATGTTGGAGAGCTGTTTCTTCTTGCAGGGATTGACCACCATATCTCCCTCGCGGGAATTTTCTCCAACCACCTGCCCCTCATACACATCCTCTCCCGGCCCGACAAACAGA
>LMZT01000028.1 GCA_001567115.1 Candidatus Hinthialibacteria bacterium OLB16
CCGGTTTGTCCATCTCCCGGCGCACCTCGCGCAGCAGTGGCTCCACATCGGTCTGGTAGGCCTCCACCAGGCACATTTCGGCATCCACGATGTTCTGGGAGGCGCGGGCGGCGGCAAGAGCCTTGCGGTCGACGATCAGGGCTTTGGCAAAGGCTGTCTGCAGATTCCAGAGGGTCTGGATCATGGCTTCGATCTTGGGCTTGATGTTGTGCGACTGGTCGATCAGATAATCCACCTGGAATCTGTCTTTCAGCCGGATTTTTCCATCCACAAGCTCGCTGTAAATCAGGAAAACCTCATAAGGGTTGACCGACGAAACAGTCAGGTCGTCATCGGCATACTTGCGGTTGTTGAAATGGAATCCGCCCAGATCCCCTTCATCCAGCATCCAGGCCACCAGATGCTCGATGTTGACACCCTGGGCATGGTGCCCGAGATCCACCAGAACCTTGGCCCTTTCCCCCAGCTTGCGGCAGAAAGCGGTGGCCATCCCCCAATCAGCGATGTCTGTATGGTAAAACGCGGGTTCGAAAAGCTTGTATTCAATGAAGATCTTCTCATCCGGATTGAGACGCTGGTACACCTCGGCAAAGCATTCCTCAAAAAAATGCTTGCGTTCGATAAAAGAAGCCTGGCCGGGGTAGTTGGTGCCATCCGCATACCAGCAGGATATCGATTTGCTGTTTGTGTCACGCATCACCTGGATGCACTCAAAATGCCTTTCCAGAGCCTTCTGCCGGATCGCGGGATTCTGATTGCCGAAGCTGCCCAGCTTGTATTCCTGTTCCTGAAAGACATTCGGGTTCACCGCTCCGATCTTCACCCCTTTGTCATCGGCGAACTGCTTGAGAGATTTCCAGTCATCCAGAAAATCCCAGGGGATATGGATGGCCACTGACGGGCAGATTCCCATCAGATTATTGACATGAGCGGCATCCTCGAATTTTTCAAAGACTGTGCGGGGAACCCCGGGCTGGCGGAAAACACCGAAACGGGTGCCGGAATCGGCATACCCCCAGGAAGGGGTTTCCACTCTCTGGGCCTTGAGCTCCTCTTTGACCCAATTCACATTCACATTCTTCTTTTCCAGTTTTTCGACTAGAACTTCATAACTTTTTTTATCCTGATCATCTCTGGCCATTTCTCCAGCCTCCCGGAATATTGTTGCCTGGTCACTTTTCTGGCGGGCCTGATCTGGCAGCGCCCAGTCATCCGGCAATTGTACCCCCGAAGCCGTTTCTTCAACACCCCCCCGAGCCAGAACACCCATGAAAACCGGTTAACCCTTTCCATTCAAAACCCTTCGAGAATAACACTGTCCAAAAACTTCCAGAGTCTGGTATACTGAAGGAGTCTCAATAAAAAAGGGCAGGAAGAATGACAACCGATGTCTGGAAACAATATGATGGCCATGCAGTGACCCACAGTATGGGCCACTACCTGATGGCTGTCCGTGATCTGCTCAAGGCCCGTGGGTATGCCCGTGTCACCGATGTGGCTTCTTTCCTCGAGGTTTCGCGCAGCAGCGCATCGACCTTTTTGCACTCCCTGCGTAAAAAGGGATTTCTTGATGAGGATGAGAATCACTTCCTCCGGCTGTCACCCAGGGGTGAAGAGATCGCCCTGCAGATAGTCCGGAATCAGCTGATTCTCGAGAGCTTTTTCCGGAATATCCTGGGGGTCGAAGAAGAACAGGCCCTGGTGGATGCCTGCAAGATGGAGCACCTGCTCTCGCCGGAGACAAGCTACCGCCTGCTGGCCCTGATCCAGATCCTCCAGACCGACCCGGAACTGCGTGCCAAGGCCATCGAAGGGGTGGCTCGCCAGGCCTGCCCACAGACAGATGACTGCCCGATCTGCGCGGATTCACCATCCTGCCTGATGGAGCGGACTGTCGAGTCTCTCAAGAAAAATCCGCTCTGAGCATCCGGCTCCTGCCCGCCTGAATCCGATATGAGCCTTCGAGATATTCTTTTGAGAAGGGCCCCTGAATTCCCGGCACAGGGAAGGATCACCTGTGTTGAAAAAACAGCGGACCTCATGGGGATCAACCGCTGGTTTCTGCGACGCCCGCCCATTTCGATCCATGCCCCTGAGGATCAGATACTCAGCCCGGCCCAGGCCAAGGTTCAGACTCTGGCTCCAATCGGGCCGGATGGATGGATTGAAGAAAAGAAGATTCTCGGCCGGCAACGGCGTTTTCGCCTTGTTGATATTCTCAAAGACGAAAACCTTGCCGCCACTTTTCTGGGGGGGGATTTCCTCAAACTTTATCTCGCACCCTGGGATCTGCACTTCCTGCTGTTCCCCGCTCCAGGCCGGGTCACTTCTTATGCCTATCACACCGGATGGGCATTCCCTCTGCTGTTCATGAGCTCGGGGGATGTGCTCAACGAAAGGTTGAGCGCAGTGATCGAGACCGATTGGGAATTTCCTCTGGTGATGGTGATGATCGGTTCCTGGATGGTGAATGGCATTCACCATTCATTCAAACCTGGCCAGCGGAATCCCGCAGGTGGAGATTTCGGCCATTTCAAAGTTGGGTCTTCAGTGGTACTTGTGGCTCCACCCGGACGAATCAATTGGACCTGCCGCGAGGGGGACAAGCTCGATCTCGGGACTTCCCTTGGGAATGTTCGAGGGTAAAGCCTCATCCTCCATCCAGGCATGTCCAGGAGCACCCACAGAGGATTCCCTGGGCTGTTTATAGAAGGTCTGGCGAGTGCCGTTTCAGTCCGAGTCTTCTTTCGAAGTGCTCTCTGAACTGATGCGCATCAGCTCCACCAGTGAACGGTAGGACTGTTCTTCGATCTCTTTCCGGAATGGGTTGGTTTCGCTCAGGTTCGTCATCGCGAAAAGCCTTAACCCCTGCTCCCAGATAAGTGATTCGCTGATCCCTATTTTGACCTGTTCTTTCTCATCCATATCGTATCCCCAAATATCCCCTGGACTGATGTTTCACAGCGCAATCATCGCTGTGAGCGAGTTCATGCAGTCACAAACTGAAAACAGTATCGGCACCCGCCAGGCAAACTGGATCAAACCACATCTCTGCAGCAAAACAATTTTGGTCTCACGAGAAAAAGAAAAAATAATTTGAAGGAGATAGATCCCTTCAGCCCAATTGCATACTAACCCAAACCTGGCGGTTGATCAACAATTATTCAACGGCTCCAGGCACGATTTTTTGGATGGGGTCCAGCGTTGTAGTAATTGATATATGTTGGGTAGCCGACACGCCCCGGTTTATTGTATTCCACATGCCGATACTGATCCAGGTGGATGGTGTATGGGCGCCCCGGGTACGGCACCGGCTGTGGACGGTATCCACCACCATACCCTGGATAGGCCTGCTGGTATCTGTTCTGCATCTGGTAAACATTGGCCGGGTAATAGGGTGATGAGCCACTGAAGCCATTGATGGAATAGTTTCTCGAGTAGGGGCCGAGCCTGTTGTAGTTAGACTGCGCCTGGACCGGCTCTATCGCCACAAAAAGGCCGAGGATCAATGAAAGTAAAACGGGTGCCGCCATTTTCATGCGAAGCAACCTCCATTCTCCCAGATTTACTCTCAGTATATTTTGTCCCTAGGGATTGGCAAGTGTTCCTGACGAGGTCTTTATGGTTGAGGCTGCTGCCTGGGCCTGCTGCTTCTCGAGATCATCCAGCTTTTTATAATACGATTTCACCGATTTCCGATGTCCATCCATATTTTTATTGAAGGTCAGCCCGCCTTCTCCATTCCCCGAGAAAAACAGGAAATCGGTGTGTGGGGGTGAAATGACAGCAGTCAGGGCCGCTTCACTCGGGATGCAGATGGGATGGGGAGGCAACCCAGGCTTGCGGCTGGTATTAAAAGGGCTTTTCAACTTCACTGGCAGCTGATCATCCCTTCCCTTCCATTCCTGAAGGGCATAACGGAGGGTCGCTGCCGATCCAAGCGGCCAGTTTTTTCTGAGACGGTTATGAAAAACACTCGCTGCTGTCGCCATCTCTGGCGGTTTGGCCGCTTCTTTCTCGATGATGCTGGCCAGTATGATGGAATCGTAAAGGGTCAGGCCATTCCGCAGCCTTTCATTCAGATTGCTGGTGCCTGCCACACGGACCATGAACTCACACCAGTGATTGTGCAGGCTGTCAAGGACCACCTCAGGCTTAGCCGCTTCATCAAAGAAATAAGATTCGGGAGCGATCAACCCTTCCAGATTGCCATCCCGGCGGATATTCAGGTGCGAGTCGGGCGAAACCAGCCGAATCCATGCGGTGGCGCTCTCAACCCACCCGGACTCCTGCAGTGACCGGGCGCAGTCACGCAGGGTGAACCCAGGATTGATTTTTACACGGCGCGGATCATTCGGGCCGACAGCGGTCTGCTCGAGCGCCATGGCTGGAGACCATTCGCCCGGGACACGGTAACGGCCTTTTTTCATCCGGCGGTCAAGGCCTGCAAGGACCCCATACTGATTCAATGCACGAGCCTGCTCGAAGCCGGTCAGCTGAGCAATCTCACGGGTTACCTGCCGGAAGGGTTCCCCGGATTGAATTATCAACTCCCGGCTGTCGATTTTCGATGACATCCAGACCTGGGATACCTTCTGTGAAAAGCCGCAGAGAATCGTGACTTCAAATACAAGGATAATGCCGGCAACCAGGCGGTATAGTCTTCTCACCCCTCAACTCCCCCTTGTCTCAACGGCTTAATGAATCCCCCCAATGAATTCACGTCCATTTTAAACCAGACGCCGGAAAAGGTCATCGTGCAAAATAAAAGAGGGGGAGATCTATTGAAGACCTCCCCGCTTTGAGAGAGACCGAAGGAGAACCTTGATTCATTGCAGGCTCACACTCCAGATCTTGAGAGACTTATTCAGTCCTCCCCGGCCACCTTCACCGATGACCGGGGAGGAAATTGATCAATTCTACTTCAATCGTCTGATGGTGTCGGCTCCGGGGTTACACCAGTCAGAACCGGCTCCATGTCAATCGCATACTGGAACGGGAAGAAGTACGGGCTTCCACTGAAGCGTGGAGCAGTGCTGTCTGGAGTGTTCCGTGTGGATCCGAATGCGAAGACTCCACCGAAGCGGTCGAGGGTATAGACTCCCTCGGAGATCCCATCGCTGCAGAACTCGATATCTGCAAAGATCGAATTCACGTCAAGCGCTCCCAGGCCTTCATCGACCCCCACGGATGTCGGGTCATCGAAAGCTGTGACCAGATACGGCATGCCGACTGTGGAAATTGGAACACCACTGCCCACGGCAGTTTCATTGCGCAGGAACCGCACCGGGCTTTCAATATCGACCGGAACCGGATGAATGCCACCCCAGCCATCATAAATCACGAGGCCGTTGGCAGCCGATGTGGCTGTCCGCAGCTCGATATCACGTGCGATATCGCGGCCCTGGAAGAACGGATAGATGGTTGTGCGATCAAGGACACCCGTCCCATTCGCCGCACCGCCTGGAACATAGACGCCACCAAAATCGGCGCCGCGGATCGACACCCCAATGCCATCGAACAGATAGGACCCGCCCTGTGAATCCAGAACAACGAAACCGGTCGGTACCGCATTCACGCTCGCGCCACCTTTAGAAATCATCTCGGCCAGGTTCTGCTGAACAACTGCAAGGCCGACCGCACGGATTGTCGCGCCATCATTGGGCTGGCCGATTGAAGGATCACGCATGGCCCCAAACGGAATCGGCAGCATGTTGCACAGATTGGCGGCATCATTGCCCAACTGTGCTGTGGCGCTGGTTCCACCCACATTGGCATCACCCGCACGGTAGATCGCCCCGCCTTCGGTCAACACCCAGAAGGCATTGGAATCCTGGCTCATGACCACATCGACCGCCAGGCCGCAGGGGCTGCTGGCATCGAAGATGAACTGCTGTGCAGGTGTAGAATTTGGATTTTCAATAAAGGTCACCACACCAGACTGGTTCAGGACCGCCAGGTCCAGTGTCGGGAAACCACCCCCATCAGGTGTCGACATCCCAACTTCCATGTCAGCAAAGACCGGATTGACCGACGAAACATTGCCGGAAACCAGGAGAGGATTGCCGACACGGATGTGCTGGCCAAAGGAGGTCAGGACATAATAACCGGCATCGGCACAGACCGGCGGAATTTCGGTCTCAGTCGGGGTCGGTGCAACCTCAGTGTTGGTCGGGGTCGGCTCAACTTCGGTGTTGGTCGGTGTTGGGGTTGGTTCCTGAACGACTTCTGTCGGAGTCGCTGTCGGAACTTCGACAACCTCTGTATTCGTTGGTGTTGCAGTCGGCTCTTCAACGGCTCCGACGATTGTGACAACTGCGCCCTGTTCGGTCAGGAAAGGATCAACTCCATTATCACCGAAGGTGTTCGCGATATTGTTGATGACGACGCCAGCAAGTGCATCGATTTCCGATGAAACATACGAAAGGTTGATGGTATCTCCGACTGCTTTCTGATCCAGCTGGAGCATCGGCAATGCGAAATGGAACAGGACCAGGCCATCCGCATCGATCAGAGTCGGTGTCGCACTGATATTGGAGAACCGGAAACGATTCGATTTGAGCTGAGTGGTCACATTGGCCGGATTGGCATTCGGGACATCGCCAATGGTGAGAACAGTTGCCTGATTTGCGGTTTCATCGATGATCGCCACCGGCGGAGCACCTGATCCAACGGCATTGACATTGACGATATTCGTGGTCACAGAGTCTCCCACTGTCCCCAGAAGGACTGCCGCCCCAGTGATGACGCCCTGGCCGGTCCCCACAGAAAGATCAGCTGTGTTTTGAATCCCCGGGGTCACCAGATCGAGATCGATCGCAATGGTAGCCCCGTATGCTGAGAATGCGAGAGCGCACAGCATAAAGGGGATGAAACTCATCTTAACAAACAACAGGCCCAGACCCCTTTTACTCAATAACATTGTTTCATTCCTCCTGAAATTCTTAAGAGTTTTCCTCTTTTTTTCCAAAAATCTTATTTATTCCTGGTCATGGCGGCTTCGAATTCGGTCAAAGCCGCCATGTCAGTTTATCGAATTCTCGAGCAATTACTGAACTGTCACAGTCGATGTCAGCACATTGGCGATATTCTTGACATCGGACAGGCTCTTGAAGCTTTCATCGATTGCGACCGCATTCTGAATCGTGATCGCGGAGCTGTTTCCAGACTGCCCGGCTTTGGGCTGGAAGATCACTTCGAAAAGGATCGCATCACCGGAAAAACCATATCCAGAGACGATATTTCCGCTGCCATCACGCCCATCCCCCGGGCGGGCCAGAAGAACCACTGTGTTGTCCTCGGCGATTCCGGTGGTGCGGATGTCATCACGATCATCAAAAACTTTGGCGGATTCGAAGCGCTGGAAACCCTGGCCCTGGCGGCGCCGCTGAACCTCAGTCCAGAATGGGACATCATTGATATCCAGTGCAGCTTCGAGGATGATGGCATTCAGATCAGACAGATCGAGCTGGCCGTTGTTGTTCGGATCGATAAGAATTCCCGGTTTGGTGGTGATCACGCCGGTCCCGTCATTGTAAGTAAACTCAAGCTGGTCAACCGGCTTGGCCTGGGCGGCAAGCTGAATAACTGCATTCAGCTCCTGAATCGACAGGCGTGAATCGAAGTTGAGGTCCGCACGGGTCTCACGGATTTCGACCAGGGTCAGGACACTCGGGTTGAAGTTGAAATCGAAGGACACACCCATGAGGCCGGTTACTCCCTGAAGACGGACAAGCGTGCTGAAACGGCCTGCGGCTGGCACAGTCCGCGCGGTATCGATGTCGCTGTCAGAATCATTGATGGCAAGTCCGGTGATGTCAGAGAAGGATGGGGTTCCCGGGTTCAGGTCGAAACCGATTGTCCCCGGGATCGTCTGTGCCAGTGACGGCACAACCATGGTGACCATCACAATAATGAAGGCCGCAAGTGTTCTCATGTTCGTTTTCCTCCGCATTCAGATTCTCTCTTGAAATCTCTCTCAAAGATCTATTCCAGCAGACCGGACATTCGGTCTGGAACTGGCTCTATGGCGGGGCCGACGAGGCTCGAACTCGCGACCTCCTGATCGACAGTCAGGCATTCTAACCAGCTGAACTACGGCCCCGATTCACTTTTTTACATCTGCAGCATCTTCGCCCTGAATGGGCGAAACAGGGGTCGAACCTGTGACCTCCTGCTTGTAAGGCAGGCGCTCTAGCCAGCTGAGCTATTCGCCCGCAGAGTCAGAAGAAAGGATAGGCCGGATCAAAACCATTTGTCAAGCCGACTTTCTCCTCCTCCATGGAAAAAACAGGTCGAATTTCCACCAGCTGTCGGGATTGATTATACACCTGTTACAAAGTTTTCGTCACAAAAAAATTAAGGTTGAGCGGCATTTTTCAAAACCCTCTGCCAATTTCAGGCTTCCGCAAGAAATTCTCTTTCAAATGCCACGAGTTCTTCAATGGTCTGCCGACGCCGGATCAGGCGCCACTCTTTTCCATCCACCAGTATTTCCGGGCAGAACGGTTTGGCATTGTAATTTGAAGACATCGCCGCCCCATAAGCCCCAGCCGCCAGGATCGCCAGCAGGTCCTTCTGCTCCAGAGGAGGCAGGCTGCGATCCCAGGCGAACTGGTCGGTCGATTCGCAGATCGGACCCACCACTTCCGTATGGATCCGATGATCCGGCTGATCGGACTGGCAGACCGGCAGTATCGGATGAAAGGCCTCATAGATGGCCGGACGGATCAGGTCATTCATCCCGGCATCGACAATGGTGTAGTGCTTTCCGCCATGCTCCTTGCGGTAGAGAACCTGGCAGACCAGCGCGCCGCTGTTGCCGACGATGGAACGCCCCGGCTCGAGAATCCAGGACACATCCAGCCCTCCTGCAATCTCCAGCAGCCCGCGGACAAATTCGGCTGGTGCCGGCGGCTCTTCCTCGGAATAGCGGATTCCCAGCCCGCCTCCCAGATCGATGTAACGAGTTTCGATTCCCATCTCGGAAAGCTGTGCACGAACCATGAGAACTCTTTCGAGGGCTTCACGATGCGGGGAAGGCTCGGTGATCTGGGAACCGATATGGCACTGAATTCCGCGCACTTCCAGCCAGGGATCCGCCTCTGCACGCCGGTACAGTTCGATGGCCGCCGGAATTTCCACTCCGAACTTGTGCTCCTTCATTCCGGTCGAGATGTAGGGGTGGGTTTTGGGATCGACATCCGGGTTGATCCGTATGGCAATGCCGGCACGAATCTGAACCTCTTCGGAGATCTGGGAAATCCGCACCAGCTCCTCTTCGGACTCCACATTGAAAAAGAGGATGCCGGCTTCGAGAGCCGCACGAATTTCACGGTCGGTTTTTCCGACACCCGAATAGAGGATTTTATGGCCGGGGATGCCGGCCAGCTGCGCACGATACAGTTGGCCGACCGAGACAATATCGGCCCCTGCTCCCAGCTGCCTCAGCAGGTGGATGATCGAGAGATTCTCATTGGCTTTGACCGCATAAGCGATGATGTGCTTCTGGTCTCCGAAGCCTTCCTTGTAGGACAAAAAGGCCTCCCGGATGGACCTGGAACTGTAGACATAAAAAGGCAGGCCAACCTCACGCGCCAGGTGGTTGAGTGAAACTTCCTCGCAGCACAACTCACCCTGTTGATAGGTGAACTCCTGCCAGCCCTCTCTGAGCCAGGTTTGGATATCCTCCATACCCACAATCTCCTTATGGTTAAATAACACTTCTCAGACTCCCGGAGATCCGCAGAAACCCCGGTTCAGGCCCGATCTTTTTACGGGAAATGTGGAAAGTAAATTAAGCTGTCTCTGCCGGGGAGAATAGATCAGGACCTCTTCCTCATCCCACTCCCATACACCACCAAGGGCAATCCTGCTAAAGTCCCCTCTTTGAATAAAAATCGGAGCAATGAAGGAATCCTGTTCGATGCCGGATACAAAAGTGACCCTGGATCAGATTGTCTCCCTTTCCAAACGGAGAGGGTTCATTTTTCAGTCAAGCGAAATTTATGGCGGGCTGGGCGCCTGCTGGGACTATGGTCCGCTGGGGGTGGAACTCAAGCAGAACATCAAAAACTGCTGGTGGGATTTCATGGTGAGATCGCGGGAGGATGTGGTCGGAATCGATGGCTCGATCCTGATGCACCCCGAAGTGTGGGTGGCCAGCGGCCATGTGGCCGGCTTCCATGACCCCCTGGTCGATTGCAGGGAAAGCAAAAACCGTTACCGCTTCGATCAGATGCTGGCTTATCGCCATCCCTCACGCCATGATCTGCCCCTGTTCGCCTTCATGGAGGACAATCCCTCTCCCGCCGAAGCGAAAATCAAGAAGATGGCAAAGGGTGCCGGCCTCGAAGAATTCGAGGTCATCCCGTTGCCGAACATTGCTGAGGAAGACCAGGCGAGAGTCATCGGCCCGGATGCCACCCAGCCAGGAACCCTCACCAAGCCGCGCCAGTTCAACCTGATGTTCAAAACTCATGTCGGCGCGGTGGAGGAAACCGCTTCGGTTGTTTATCTTCGCCCCGAAACCGCACAGGCCATTTTTGTCAACTTCAAGAATGTCCAGCAGACCACCCGCATGAAAGTCCCTTTCGGCATCGCCCAGATTGGAAAGGCCTTCCGGAATGAAATCGTCACCAAAGCCTTTATTTTCCGCTCGCGGGAATTCGAACAGATGGAGATGCAGTTTTTCATCCCCCCATCTGAGGATGAAAAATGGTATGAATACTGGCGCGAAGTCCGGATGAATTATTATGTCAACCAGATTGGAATCCCACGCGACACCCTTCAGTGGGCGCCCCATCCGCCCGACAAACTGGCCCATTACGCCAAAGCCGCAGCCGATATCACCTTCCTCTATCCCATGGGATGGCAGGAGATTGAAGGCATCCACAACCGCGGTGACTTCGACCTCACCCAGCACAGCAAACACTCCGGAAAAGACATGTCCTACCGGGATCCCGAAACCAACCAAACCTTCACCCCCAAAGTGATCGAGACCTCCGCGGGCGTGGATCGCTCTGTTCTCATGGCGCTCTGTTCCGCATACCACGAAATCGAGGAGGTGGGTGAGGATCATAAACGGGAAACACGGACAGTCCTCAAATTCCACCCCAATATCGCCCCGGTTTCGGTCTCGGTGTTCCCGCTTTCAAAAAAAGATGAGCTGGTCGATCCCTCCAAACGGCTTGAAAACGAGCTGCGTGGAGATGGGTTGCGAACCTCTTTCGATGTCACCGGCAGCATCGGCAAACGTTATCGCCGTCAGGATGAGATCGGGACTCCCTTCTGCATCACTTACGATTTCGATTCGATCAAAGACCAGTCGGTCACCATCCGCCATCGCGATACCATGGAACAGGAACGGGTGGCGATCGACCGCGTGTCTGAAATCCTGCGCCGTAAAATCCGCGAATGGAGCCAGGCCTGATCCACGAAATTCTCCACAGCGGGGCGTCTCGAAAGGCAGGTGGGAAGGTGATGAACTGGAAAACAATCCTGTGGCTGGGTCTCTCCGGGATCCTCTTCTTTGGCAGCCATGAGGCAGGCGCACGCCCTGTGGTGGCAATGCTGACCGATTTCGGCCTGGAGAACGAAGCGGTTGGCCTCTGTCATGGGGCGATTCTCAGCATTGACTCGAATATCGAGGTGGTGGATCTCTGCCACTCGGCTGAGCCATATAACATCCGCAAAGCCTCCCTGATGCTGAAGCGCTCGAATTCCTTTCCAAAAGGCACTGTTTTTGTCGGTGTCATCGACCCGGGGGTGGGCACCGCACGAACCGGCATCGCCATCAAAACACACCAAGGATATTTTTTTGTTGCTCCCAACAATGGCTTGCTGTCTGAGGTGATCCACACACAGGGGGTGGATCGTGCGGTGCGCCTTGTCGAGAAGCGAGTCAATCCGAACTGGAAATCAGGGACTTTCGATGGAAGGGACCTGTTCAGCCCGGCAGCGGCGCTGCTGGCATCGGCCAGCGGGGATCTGGATCGTGTCGGAATCCCTGTCGAGATTTCGGAGATCGAGCTGCTTCCGAAAATCCAGGCGCAGATCGATTTGGAGAAGAAATCAATTACAGGGCACTTTCTGCTCACCGACAAACCCTATGGCAATGTCTGGACCGATATCACACAGGCCGACCTGGAGGCGATTGGTTGTGAGCTGGGCGGAAAGGTGCTGGTCAAAGCCGGAAGCCATGAGCGGATCCTTCCCTGGGTGGTGTCGTTCGGACATGTCCCCGAGGGAGAGCCACTGGCCTATATCGCCAGCGGAGACACTCTCGCACTGGCAATCAATATGGGAGACTTTCGGAAGGCCTGGGGGCTTGAAGAAGGCTGCACGATAACTGTCCGGACAGCCCAATAGCCATAGTGACGGTTTTTCGTAATCATGTCTTGATTTCTTCTGTCGATCGCTTAGCTTTCCATGAGATTTTACAGATGACTCATTGAGGGGAGATTCGCACACAGCCAGTCTCCCGATTAAAAGGAGGAGAATCGATGTTTCACACCACCCGGAAACCTGGTGAATTTTGGGGATGGATACGCTCCAGCCGGATTTCACTCTTTTTCGTGTTCCTGCTGATCCCCACACTCCCGATGCTGGGGTGCTATGGTGAATTTGTGCTGACCAAACAGTTGTATGAGTTCAATGGCGATATCAGCACCAATGGGTTTGTCCAGAGCCTGGTCATGTGGGTGCTGTCATTTTTCTTCATTTACTCCATAGCGGTCGTTGTCGATGCAGCCATATTGAACCTGATTGAATTCTGGACTGGCGACAATCCCGCCCTGGCGAAATCCACCTTCCAGAACCCGGATGGCAGCCAGGTGGTCATGACACCCTTGAATGAAGGAAAAGACCTTCAGGTGGATATGGTTCGCGATGGCAAGGTTTATGACTCCCGCCAGATGATCCGCACCAGTTCGACCCACTTCGACATTTATAACAATGAAGGCCAGATGGTCGGCGGAGTGGATCGCGGCACGGATGGCGGGCTGACCCTGACCCGGTCCGATAATTCAAAGCAGTACCACCTCTCACCCGAGGACATCCAGGGTTTCAAAGGAAAAGTCCTGGCCTCGATGTAAGGCGGTTCAGGCCCCCAGATCGACACATCCCCGGAAGGAGCGTTTGAGGGCCGGGTAAAGTGTCACGAAGTGCTGGTAATACTCTTCATAACGTCGGCTGGCGGCTTTGTTGGGAGATATCCGGGCTTTTACCTTGAGCATTCTGTCACAGGCGGTGCGGGTGTCTTCATATTCGCCTGCACCGACAGCGGCAAGAATGGCCGCTCCCATCCCGGGGCCTTCCTCTGAAGCGAGAATGGCGATATCGGCCTGAAAGACATCCGCCAGAATCTGGCGCCAGAATGGAGATCGTGCTCCACCCCCGGTGGCACGGATTTCAGTCAGTTTCACCCCCTGCTCCCGAACCACCTCCAGGCAGTCCCGCAGGCTGTAGGTCACCCCCTCGACAATCGCACGCACAAAATGGGCGGGTGTGGAACGGACCGACAGCCCACGAAAGCCCGCGCCGCG
>LMZT01000029.1 GCA_001567115.1 Candidatus Hinthialibacteria bacterium OLB16
CATCGGACAAGGTTCGGATCCTCCACTCCAGGGGGATGTGCTGCCACCAGGGAAGGGAGGCGCTTGCATCCGTGCCTCTTTTTGCAACTGAAGTCATCCATTCAACAACAGCTCAGGGGGCGAGCCTGGGGCTAAAAGCGGGAGGAGTTTTTGTTCCTTCCCTGAAATCGCTTCTCCCTTTTCTGCTCCCGCTCCTCGTGTTGCTGATTCTGACGGTTCTTTACCATTCCGCCCGCTCTCAGGCACATCGCACCATCGAGCCATTTCATCTGACGATGAATCCCACCGCATGGGAAAGGGAGAGGAAATCTCAATCTGAATCCGAAAACAGGCGGGCGTTTCAGAGTGTCCCAAAGACTCCAGAATCCGAGTCGGCCATGCTCGCTCTGCCAGCCATGAGGACCCATTTTTCACTTGACTCCAGCAAAGTTGCCGCATGGCGTGTGGCAGAACCCTTACCGGAGCCGATGGCTCCTGCCGCTGCCTTCTATCGCCAGGGACAGGTCATCCTGGTCGGTACCAATGGCACATTGTGCCAGGCTCGCCTGCGTGCCGATGGGAGTCTGTGCCCCTGGGGAATCCGTCTGGGGCATCTTCCAGCGGGTGGGAACCAGAAAAATATAGCTGTTCTGGAAAACGCCATTGCCCTGCTGAGTCATGGAAAACTATATGCCGCCCCCTTGAAGCCAGATGGAATCGGCGATTGGAAAACCATAGGGTCTGCTCCAAAAGGCATGGAGGAGGCGGCTGTTGTGGGATCAGGAGACCAGATTTACTTCTTGGGTTCCCGTAAGAGAGGGCGTGCACTTCCAACAGTCCAATCGGCCCGCTTGCTCCCCGATGGGAAACTGGGAAAAGCAAACCCACAGCCTCCCCTGCCCGAGTGTGTGACTGGGGGTGGACTGGCCACTGCCCGGAATCGCATATACTGGCTTGGCGGGCTTTCTTCTCAGGGGCCTTCACAGTGTGTGTATTCGGCAAAGATTGATTCCGGTGACCTGGCGGAATGGCGCAAAGAGGCGGACCTGCCCTGGCCAGTCACTTCTCCCATGGTTACCACCGATGGATTGCGCATCTGGGTGGCGGGGAGATCTCCGGGGCTTTCTGGTACCGAAGTGGCCTGTGGATTTCTGGATTCGGAAGGCATCCATCGGGATGGTGGCGAATCGATGACCGGATTCCCGCCGCGGTATTTGATGGCAGTTTCACCTTTGCGGGAGGCCACCTTCTGGCTCTGGGGGGATGGCTGGATCCCGGAAAGGAAACATCAGAGCGCCCAGGTGTTCGCCCTGTCAACGCTATAGGTCATCCACACGCTCATCGCCCTGTCAGTGGGCTGTGGCGCTGCGTCTTCCCCACACCCTCTGTTGCCACCGCCGCTCCTCATATTCGTCATCCTCGCCCCCCTTCTTCGTCATCCTCGCGAAAGCGGGGATCCATGGTTCCTCACCCACTTGCTGGATTCCCACTTTCGTGGGAATGACAGGTTGGGGGGTCAAAGAGGACAAAGGGAGATCACCCGTTTTCGGTAGGGGCACAGCATGATGTGCCCAGGGAGATCACCCGTTTTCCAAAAGGGCACGTCAAGCCGTGCCCCTACGGGACATACGAATCCTCGCTGGTGGCGTTCCCGGCCAACGGTCGTCAAGCCGTGCCCCTGCGGGACATACGTTGAGGTTGATGCGCCATCGGGAGATGTTGGGCACGTCAAGCCGTGCCCCTGCGGGAAATACGCTCGATGAGACGAGAGCCTGATATCAAAACACAAACCTTCGGCGCTTGTCTTGACTGGAACACACGGCGGGGGGATGATTTCTTTTCCTTGGAATTTTCCCAGCCTGAGCTCGAAGGCCGGCGCCCGGGTCAGCTCACAAGGTTGAGTGACCGAAATGTGCCATGAACAAGGGGTTTCTCTTTTTTGATCTTCTTGTGTGAACCAGAAAGGGTATGGACAGATTCAGTTCTTCCCGGAAACTATCGGGAGGCTTACTTTTGTCTTTGATGCACCGGCACCTGAAACTGAAAAACACGAAATACATCGTTGTCGAACAATAGTCCAATGGAGGCGAAATAATGAAGGAAGCAGGACAAACACCTTCGAAGAATCGATCTTCGAGACTGAACCGGCGCCAGTTTCTGAAAACGACCGCCGCAGCCGGAGCCATCCTGGCTGCTCCAACCATCATCCCCAGCTCCGCACTGGGGCGAGGAGGTGCGGTTGCCCCCAGTGAAAGAATCCTCTTCGGAGGCATTGGAATCGGCGGGCGAGGAAAGTATGACCTGGGCAAGCTGTTCGAATCCAAGGATGTGCAATTTCTGGCGATCTGTGATGTTCAGAAATCACGCCGGGAAGAGGTCAAAGCGATAGCCGATCAGCACCATGGGAATTCCGATTGCCAGATGTACAGCGATATCCGCGGATTTCTGGCCGAACGGACCGACCTGGATGCCGTTCTGATCGCCACCGGTGACCGTTGGCATGCCATGGCATCGATCCTCGCCATGCGTGCCGGCAAGGATGTCTATTCGGAAAAACCCTCCAGCATGACCATTGCTGAGGGCCGTGCGGTGCTGGACACAGCCAGGCGTTATGGCCGTGTCTACCAGACCGGAACTCAACGGCTCAGCGAAGCCAACTTCACCTTTGCCAATGAGCTGGTCCGTACAGGGCGCCTCGGAAAAGTTCACACAGTTCATGCTCATATCGCACCCTGGGATGCCGGATTCATGAATTATGACTGGCTGCCTGAAGAGGCTCTTCCCCCGAAGGAAGAAATCGACTGGGATCTCTGGCTGGGGCCTTGCCCCTGGCGGCCCTATAACTTCACCTACGCCAAGGGTGGGTGGCGCGGCTACTATGACTTCCACACCAGCTGCATCGGTGAGTGGGGAGCTCATACCTTCGCCCAGTGCATGGTGGCCATCGGATCGAAATATGCGCCCCCGGTGAAATACCACACGGTCGATAACACGACCGGGGATGGCATGGTTACCGAGTTCGAAAATGGCATCAAAATGATTCTGCAGCGTGATGAGGCGCGCCAGATGTGGCGTGGCTCATGCGGAGTCCGTTTTGAAGGCAGTGATGGCTGGGTTTCCATCGCTGATGGATATGAGAAGCCGGATGTTTCTTCACCCGCACTGCTCAATGAGTTCGATAAGATCGTGAACGATTACATCGCTGAGAATCAGCGCCCGATGGATCACTGGCTCGATTTCCTCAAGTGCATCAAGTCACGCCGTCTGACTGTGTCCAATGCGGAGATGATGCACCGCTCGATGTCTTCGGTTCATGCTGCCAATGTCTGTCTGTGGCTGCAGCGTGATGTGACCTACGATCCGGTTAAAGAGGAATTCGTCAATGATCCGGAAGCCAACCGATTCCTGTCTCGCGCGCAGCGCGAACCATTCGTTTATTGATCCAAGGCTCAACCCAACGGAGAAGAAAAATGAAGACTACAATCATCAGACACATCATCATCGGGGCGGTTGAGCAGGAGGCCGACCTGATCGCTGTCCTGAAAGGACAGGGAACACGCGCCGAAAAATCGGGCGCATGCCGTAAACTCTCCCAGTTCGGAACCAAGGAAGCAGTGGCTCCCCTCGCTGAACTTCTCGACAATGATGAACTGTCCCACATGGCACGTTATGGCCTCGAAACCATTCCGGATCCAGCTGTGGATGCAGCCCTGCGGGAGGCTCTCGGAAAGATCAAGGGAGGGCATCTGGCCGGGGTGATCGGAAGTGTCGGGGTGCGCCGTGATGCCACAGCCATCCCGCAGCTGGCCGGATTCCTCAAAGATCCTGACTCCGAGGTGGTTCAGGCTGCTGCGCGAGCTCTCGGGAAAATCGGCACCAGTGAAGCCGCTGAAGCCCTGAAGAAGGCGCTGCCAGCCACCACCGATCAGAATCAGCTCAATGTCATCGAAGGCCTGCTGCGCTGTGCTGATTCTCTCGAGCTGAACGGTGACAAAGCTAAGGCGCGTGAAATCTTTGACCAGATTCAGGGGCAGCTGCATGCCGCGCACCAGGTGCGCACCGCTTCGCTGCGGGGTGCGGTTCTTACACGCGGGAATGAAGGGATTCCGAAGATCCTTACTGCGATCAAGGGAGAGGATTTCTCCCAGGTGGCTGCCGCCATCCGGACCTCCCAGGAACTTGAAGGCCCCGAAATCGTCAAGGCGCTTTCAGATGAACTCAAAAGCCTGCCTCCTCCGAAACAGGTCCTCGTGATTCAGACTCTGGCCCTGCGCAAAGATGCGGGCATTCTGCCTGTCCTGATTTCAGCTGCCGAGCAGGGTGAAGTTCCGGTACGCCTGGCTGCGATCCGGGCGCTTCCGCAAATTGGTGACGAATCCGCTGTTCCGGTGCTTAAAAAACTGGCAGAGGATGAAAATAGCCGGATCAAGAAAGCGGCTGTGAAGGCTCTGAACTTCTTCACCAAGTCCTGATCTGCTGATCCAATGATCGGAAAAAAGGGGGCGGTCCAGGTTCCACTGCTGCCCCCTTTCCTGTCTGCTTATCGGAGATGCCGCAGCCATCTCAGCCCACACCCAACTGCATGGACAAACAACCCGATGATCAGGAAGACCGGGCCATAGGGGGGTATCAGGGTGGGTTGAATCAGCCACCATGACAGCCCGATCCCCATCAGGATCACCCCGGCAATTTCAATCCCGCGATGATGGAAGCGGATCACCAGGTGGATCATCACCCACAGCAGAGCTGCGACTCCCAGGCGCAGAAGCAATCCGATCGAGACCAGATCTCCGAGAAGAAACATGAATTACTCACCAAAGACATCCCTGATGGCTTGAAGATAGCCCATCTGATGGATTGTGTCTGGTTCAAGATAACTCCCCTCGGTCCACTCATTCCAGGCATTTATTGTCAGGATACGTTCGGAGGCCGGTTTTCTCAGGAGATACTCCCGGGCAGAGAGGAGTGCGTATCTGAAAATTTCCGGAGTATTCCCTTCGAGGATGAAACCAAAAGGATACCCGAGGTTCTCATAAACATCACTCTGGCAGGCACGAGGGCTGGAGTCCCAGCCCATGGTGACATTCGGGTAGTATGGCAGCTTGTACTCCGAGGCGATGTCCTGCCATTTTTGGGGCGCACGCGATGCCATTTCGGAATAACTGGCAGTGGGAAAACCGGAAGGCCAGTCATGGTGAACCCAGACATAGCTGGTGACACTTGAAAAGCCAAGCGTATCGAGAATCCCATTTGCATCCGCTGCCGTTTTTTCACCGGGGAGGATCGGTATTTTCCACACCACTGCATTGAAATGGATACCCGCCAGCCCGATCTTCCTGGCTTTTTCATCGAATCTCTTCAGCGCCTGGCAGGTCTTTTCCAGCCCTCCCAGGCCTTCGATCAATTTATCGAGCTCATAAACCGAGAAATAGGGTTTCCCATCGATTTTCCAATAACAGGGATGGCTGAAATATTTTTTCGATGATCCAGTCGGTCAGCCTCTCGAAGGCCTCATTCGAGACACACCCTGGAATGAGCACACGCTGCGGGGTTCGGTATTTGAGCGGGTGTATATCCACCCAGTCATGGTTGGCCCACATCAGGGCGAAGGTCATCCGGTGGTTGTTTTCAGCCTTGAGGAAACCCTTTTCCAATCCTCCATTGATATAAGGGCCATCTTCATACCAGTACCAGTCAAACAGGAATGTATCCACACCATGGTCTGCGGCGGCCTGGATTTTCTTTGCGAAAACAGCCGGATCGGATTCATCTTCATACCCCCACAGCGGAACTTTAGGTTGCTGGTGGCCCTCGAAGCGGGGGCGGGCCACTTTGGCCAGTTCCCACTCAGTCCATCCACTTCCATGCCATTGGTCATTCCGTGGATCCCTGTGGTAATTGGGAAAATAATATGCAGCCAAATGGCATTTATCCGGCCTTTGAGGTTGCGTCATGGATAATCAGAACTCCTTCGCAAACAGGTTCGGTGTGATTCCAATGAAAAGCGGGTCGGTCCGTGGGTTGAGCTTCCAGTCGGTTCCTGAATCGATCGACAGCAATCCCCCCATTTTGACACTGTGCAGCAGATTCTCCAGGCTTCTTTCGGGGTTGGCTGAACGCGAGATCCGGTTGTAACAGAAAACGATGTCACCCAGCTCCACAAGCGCATCCGTATTGATATCGGCAGGGTTCACCAGGATCTGGTCGCTTTCCGGAACTGCGCGTGCGACATCGGCATCCGCATACAGGACAGAAATATGTGGAGGTTCCAGCGGGCCGAACACCTCCAGGATTTCATGCACCTCATGGCATAAAACTGGAAACTGCCCTGTCAGCCGTAGAAACTGGTCGACCGGGCGAAGGACTTTCGTCAGCAGGGTTTCTTGAGGAGGGAAGTAAGGCGACAGCAGGACAGTGGCTGCACCGGGCGCAATGTCGATCAATGTCGGGTTTTTCATTCCGCGTCGGCTGGCTTCCCGGCAGGCCTCTTCGATCAGGGGGCGATTTTTTCCCTTCCAGGTTGTAATCATTTTGGCTGGCCAACTGTTCAGGTGATATAACAGAGACCTGAACCATTTTAATATCTTCGAACGATTCTCCCTATTTTCGGCATTTTTCTGCAATTATAAAACCATCAGTGTGAAAATCCTTCACCCTTTGCGTTTTTCTTTTCTCAGGGCGTCTTTCCAGCCGATTTTCTTTTTGTCGCGCTCTCGTTTCAGAATCGATTTCGCTTCCGGGTCATCCCTCACCATCAACCGATCTGTGGCGGGATTCCATGCATGGGAGGCTCCATTTTCGCTGGATGATCTGGGAGGTGCCTGCTTTTTAGTTTTTGAAGACAGGGACTTCTTCTCAGCATCCTGAAACAGTCTCAATGGGGGGCCGGCCAACCCTTCTGCGGGAAGGTATTGGGTTACAAAGAGATTCTGGCCATAAGAGAAAAAACGGGAACCAAGTTCTTCGGCTTTCTTTGTATGCACCTCGACCAGGACAGGCTGAGGGTCACGCCGTGCTCCGATGCGGGTTGCCATCCCCTTGTCTCTGGCCAGGATGATCTCACCTGAAGGGGGATCTTCGTATCCCTTTTCACACAGGACAGGATAGAAACGGCGGCGCACAGCGAGGTATAAAATCACAGGAGGAGGTGTCTGTTCGCGCTCGGGTGGCATCTGTTCACCAGCAGCACCGGATTTGAAACGAATCCGTTCACCTTCAAATTCAAAAGGACAATCCTCCAGCTGCCAGCCAAGATCGATGATTCGTGATACCGTGATTCCCTTCCAGGCGTCTTCTTCATGGAGGGCCTGGACAACGAGTTCTGAGGGGAATCCACCCGCCCGGTTCGAGCACCAGGCCGAACTCATCCGGGGCATGGCCTAAAATGTAAGACAGCTGTTTCGCCAGGGCCTGGAAGCGTTGGCGTGCCTCCCGGTTCATCGTGATTACTTCTTTGTTTCAGTGATCCTCTGCCGGACTGCGACAAGGCAGCGGTAAATCCGCTCATTGTTCGGAAGCAGCCGATCGGCTTTCTGCCAGGAATTATAGGCTGCCTCATATTCACCCAGCTTGTATAACACACTTCCAAGATAAAACCGGTAGGATGCATTATCTTTGTCCATCTCGATGGCCTTGGATAACAATCCCTTCGCATCGATAACCTGCCCGGCCTCGATCCTCTGCATGGCTTCCCGAAACAGGTCCTGGGAGTCTTTGCCTCCCACCTCGATTTTGTATTCAGCGCCACAGGTGGGGCAATATCCGGTTTCGTTGTTGAATATGTCTCCACAAACCTGGCATACAGCCATGTCTCATTCCTCCATGGGGTGATCTCAGGGGGGAGTATCCCACTTGCCCGCCAGACTGCATAGGGTAAAACAGCTCGGAAAACCGGCTGTGATCAATCGGGCGGGAGCTGCCTCAGGCGCGTGCCGCCGAACGCAACCCATAGTGCAGGTTTCGGACTCCCTGAATCGGATGCCGAAGCACACTCTTCATGAAACGCGGCTGGGTCAGTGCCCGGCGCACACGGTGCCACTCCCAGCTTCGGTAGGCTTTTCTCAGGTAATAATCCAGATCCTGGGAAGTGAGAGCCTCTGTGCGCACCACGGAGCTGCTGTTGCCGTCAAACTTGCTCCAGTCTTTTGTCACCAGGTGGCCTTCGGCTTCCAGTTCTTTGTAAAACCGGCTCCCAGGAAAGGGGGTCATGATGGAATACTGAATCGAATCCGGATTCAGCTTCTGGGACCAGCGGATGGTCTTCATGGCGGTCTCGTGGGTCTCTCCCGGCAGCCCGAAAGAGAAAGTCAGGTGAATCCGGATCCCCACCTCCTGAGTGTAACGGACCATCTCTTCCACCTTGTTCAGATCCAGGCTCTTATCGGCGTGATCCACCAGCTGCTGGCTGGCGGATTCCACCCCATACTTCACTGCATGCAATCCGGATTTTTTCAACTCCAGCAAGGTCTCTTTGTCGCAGGTATCAGCTCGTGACATCGCTGCCCAGGGAATTCCCAGGTTTCGTTTCGAAATTTCCTCACCCAGTTTCAGCAGGCGCTTCTTGCCGATATTGAAGGTGTCGTCATCGAAATAGAACGACCGGAACCCCCAGCGTTTGACACAGTACTCCACTTCATCGACCACATCGACCGGATTGCGTGTGACATATTTGTTCCCCTGGTACATGATCTGCGGCCAGACACAGAAAATGCAACGGAATGGACAGCCGCGGCTCGACCAGACCTGCAGACTTGGCGCGGGAATTCCACCCGGCAGGTCATGGTATGAATACATCGGGTATTGGTCGCGTGAAGGCCAGGGAAGCACATCGAGATCCTTGATGATCTCCCGCCTTGTATTGTGGTGAGAGGCCCCCGTGGCTTCATCGAAATAACTGACTCCACAGACCTGATCGAGATTCCCTCCTGCAGAAAGTGTTTTGGCCAGCTCCAGGGCTGTGTAGTCATATTCACCACGCAGTGTGAAATCAACATAGCGATGGCCGGCAAGGAAATCTTCCCCCTGGTCCAGCATGTGCAACCCGGCAAAAGCCAGGCGAGTTTCAGGGGAACGGCTGCGGATGGCCTGTGCCTGGCGAAGGTCAGTTTCCATCGATGGGGTCGATACCTCGAGTATCGCCAGATCCGGTTTGAAGGAGGAGGCTCTCTCGATGAAGTTCTCTTCCGAAATTCGCTCCGCGATGCCATCGATTGTCAGAACCTCGAATCCTTCCTTCTGCAGGAGAGCAGTCGCATAGGCCATATAAAAAGGGAACGGCATGTAGGGGCTGCAATCGGTTTCCAGATGAGGCCAACGCGATCCGGCGCGAACCCCATAATATCCAGGACGATTCCAGGGGCCATTCCCGATAAAGATTCTCATGCTGTTCTCCTTTTCTACCCGTGACTGAGGACTCCATCCGGTATGGCCTTTACTTTATACCCCCAAGGCTGAGCCATCAAGCAGGTATTGAGCAATAACCTCGAGAAAAGACTTGACACCCGGGTGCCTGGGGGGATAATTCCAACATGTCGGAGCGGGAGTAGCTCAGTTGGTAGAGCATCAGCTTCCCAAGCTGAGGGTCGCGGGTTCGAACCCCGTTTCCCGCTCCATGGAAACCCCCTCCCTAATCCACACATTCCTTTTATCTCTCATCCCTCCAACCTCCTCATCCCCGACCTGATCGAGAATCCGCTTACCCATTTGTCATCCGCATTCCCCCCTCTGTCACCCCCAACTCTTCTTCGTCATCCTCGCGAAAGCGGGGATCCATGGTCCGCGCCCACTTTCTGGA
>LMZT01000030.1 GCA_001567115.1 Candidatus Hinthialibacteria bacterium OLB16
GGCCGCCTGAAAAAACGCCACCCAGATCAGCTGGAATAAAACCGCCAATACAAAACAACAAGGGTGAAAAAAGAGGCAAGTTCCATTCCTGAAGGGGCACACAGGGCGGCATCCGGTGAAAAGACATACAACAGGGCGGCAAATACCGCTGGCAGGAACTCCAATCCAGCACATCGAGCGACTGCCAGAATCAGCCCGGGAACAAAACTGTCGAGAAAAACCCCCAGGTAACGCGCAACTCCTGGAAGCCACGGACTGAGGGGAGCCAGGATCAGAGTCCACAGCGGTGTGGTTGTGGCAATGACCTTTTCTTCATCGTTGTAAGCCCAGCCTTTGCCCTCCCAGAGACGTTCAGCCTGCCGGAAGGTAATGTAAGCATCATCGATCGGTTCCCTTTCGAGGCTGATACGAATAGTAAAGGCAAGCCCATACAGCACAACCGCAGAAAGGATGATCCACCAGGCTGAAAGGTTTTGTTTTTCTGTTCCGGCCGCCACAAAAGTTTCTCAGGGAGCCAAAGAAGCCGAGCGGGTTTCAGCTGCCAGAGCCTGGGCAATCACCAGGCCATGGTGGCGGGAATTTTCGATAAATATCTCACTCGATATATTGCCCGCCTGGATCACTCCGGCAATGAAAATTCCCGGAACATTCGACTCGTAGGTCTGTGGATTGATGGAGGGTCTTTGCGAAACCGGATCAACCTCCAGCCCCATGCTTTGAAGAAAAGCGACATCCGGCTGATATCCTGTCAGTGCCAGAACGAAATCATTTGGAAGCATGATTTCTTTGCCATTGCAGGACAGGTGCACGGAACGAGGTTCGATAGATATCACCCGGCTGGGCATGTAAGCCTGAATTTCTCCAGCCTGTATCCGGTTTTCGATATCAGGTTTCAGCCAGTATTTTACAGAATCGGGAAATGAATCACGGCGATAAGATAAAGTGACCTGCGCGCCATGCCTCCACAGCTCGAGAGCCGATTCGACCGCCGAGTTTCTGCCTCCCACAACCAGCACCTTCTGACCCACATACGGGTGCGGTTCGGTGTAACGGTATCTGACCTTGGAGAGGTTCTCCCCCGGCACTTCCAGGCGCCTCGGCTCTCCGGAGGCTCCACTGGCCACAACAAGCCGTTCCGCTGTTTCGGAAAACTCCTCACCAGAAGCTGTTTCTCCACAAACTGTAAAGCATCCCTTCTGTCCTTTGATGGAACTCACCAGGTGGTAGGTGCGGACATCGATATGGCGGTCCTGCACAAAACGGGTGAGGTAATAGAGGTATTCCCGCCGTGTGGGTTTGTCCCCGGGAATCGTGAGAGGCATGCCACCAATTTCGAGCAGGGGAGCGGTCGAGAAATAGGTCATGTAGGGTGGATAGTGGGCGATCGCTGCGGCGATCGGGCCTTTTTCGAAAACCACGACCTGATGGCCCTGCTGCTGGAGATGGTCGGCAGCAGCCAATCCGGCCGGTCCGGCACCGATGATGACAACCTTCATGGAAATATATTATGTCCCCCTGGGATAGCTGTCTGAATTATGGCGGTGATCGAAATCAGATGGAATCCCGCTTCCCCAGGTCCCTTCCCAAACCACCCATCCGTCGGCAAACTGAAGTCAACAGACGAAGAAAAGCACTGCTCGAACGACAATGAATCATCGGAATCATCCGAATTCTCTATCGCCGTTCCGCATCACCATGGTGCTGTTCTTCATCCTGTCATCACCCATTGGAGCCGATAACTCAATGTCTTTTCCCCAGGAAAAACCTGCACATACCAACCATCTCATCCATGAGACAAGCCCTTATCTGCTCCAGCATGCCCACAATCCGGTTGACTGGCATCCCTGGGGGAAGGAAGCCCTGGAGCGCGCCAAGAACGAAGACAAACCCATCTTTCTCTCCATCGGCTATGCCGCCTGCCACTGGTGCCATGTCATGGAGAAAGAATCTTTCGAGAACCAGTCGATTGCGAAGATTCTGAATGAAAATTTTATTCCGATCAAAGTCGACCGGGAGGAACGCCCCGATCTGGATGAAATCTATATGACCGCCACCCAGCTGCTGACAGGCTCGGGAGGCTGGCCGATGTCGGTCTGGTTAACCCCGGATCTGCAGCCCTTTTATGCCGGAACTTACTACCCCCCGGAGGATCGCTGGGGGCGCCCTGGATTCGGGCGTGTCCTCACTTCTCTGGCGGAAGCATTTCACCAGAACCGGGATAAAATTGAACGCAGCGCCCGTGAGATCACTCATTCGATCACCCATGCGCTGACTGTTTCCGGTGCCTCGGATACCCTCGATCCCGCCCTGGTTGCCGAAACAATCGACATGATGACCGGCCGGTTTGATCCCCGCTTCGGCGGCTTCGGTGGTGCTCCCAAGTTTCCTCATTCCATGGACCTGATGCTTCTGCTCCGAGAGTTCCGCCGTTCTCACTCGCAGGAGCTGCTTCATCAGATTACCTTCAGCCTGGACCGTATGGCCTGCGGTGGGATGTATGACCAGATTGCCGGGGGATTTCATCGTTACTCAGTCGATGACCGTTGGCTGATCCCGCATTTTGAAAAGATGTTGTATGACAATGCCCTGCTGGCACGCACCTATCTCGAAGCTTTTCAGGTCACCAGTGAAAAACGATATGCACAGACCGGCAGAGAAATCCTCGATTATGTCATTCGGGAAATGCAGTCACCCGAAGGGGGATACTACTCCTCGACCGATGCAGACAGCGAAGGTGAGGAAGGGCGTTATTTCGTCTGGAGCCAGGAAGAGATCCTCTCAGTCCTGGGTAAGGATACCGGGACAATTGTCTGCGAGTATTATGATGTCCAGCCGGGTGGAAATTTCGAGCACTCCGGGAAAAGCGTCCTTTCCGTTCCCCGTGATCCGGTCGAGGTGGCGCGACAGCTGTCACTTGATCCGGAACAGCTCGAAACTTTGATCCGGGAAGCAAAGACAACACTTCGCCAGGCCCGGGAAAAGCGGGTTCCTCCCGCGCTCGATGATAAAATATTGACCGACTGGAATGGGCTGATGATCTCAGCCATGGCCTTTGGCGGCTTTGTCCTGGCCGAACCGCGTTATATCGAATCTGCATCAAAAGCGGCTGCCAGCCTGATCACCCACCAGTGGGATGGACGGCGCCTTCTCCATACCCGCCGTGGAGAACGCTCCCATCTCGAGGGGATGCTCTCGGATTATGCAAACCTGGTCATGGGCCTGATTGACCTGTACCAGGCCACATTGAATCCCCGCTGGCTGGAGGATGCCATCAGGATCAACCAGGCTTCGATTGAAAAATTCTACAACCCCGGGGATGGCGGATTCTTCAATACCTGCGCCGACAAGGATGATTTGCTGCTGCGATCCCGCTCAGCCCAGGATGGCGCAACCCCCTCAGGAAATTCGATCGCTGTGCACAATCTGCTCCGGCTTGGATCACTGACCGGTGATGTGGACCTGATATCCATGGCTGAAAAAACCCTGCTCAGCCACACTGCCCACCTGCGAGGATCCGGGGCTGCTTTCCCGCAGATGGTGCTTGAGTTGGATCTGTTCCTCCAGGGAGTTCACCAGATTGTGTTTGTTCTTCCGGATGGCACTGAGAGAAATCCCTTCCTTGAGCGGATCAAAACTCAATTTCTGCCAAATGTGGTCTGGATGGGTGATACCGCTGCTGAAAGATCTCTCTCCTCGATTCTCGAAGGGAAAAAAACTCTCGAAAATCAGCCAACCGCTTATGTCTGCCAGGGGGAAAGATGCCTCCCGCCGGTGACGCAGGCCGAAGACCTGATGAAAAACCTCAGTGGCCTTTGACCGGCTTGAAAATCAGTGAAATCAAAGCCGCAACGGACAGCAGCCTGGGAATGCGGTCGATCATGATTTCCAGATCGCAGAACAGGGCGGCGAGGGACCCGCTGAAACTGAGCTTGTAAGGACGCTTGAGGATATGAGGGAATCGATCCTGGAAAACTTTAGCCAGCTCCAGGGTCTCCCCGGCGATATCGGACTGGTCAGCGAGTTCGAGCAGCCGCTTCGGGCGAAGGTCATCGGGGGCGCTCCCCGGCACAAAGCCCGGCAGTGGAGGGACCTGCCCGGACTGGCGGGTGATGATACGGTCCGCAAAGAGGAATACCGCCTCATCCGAATTACGGTATTCACGGCGAATTTCCTCAAAAGAAGACATGGCTGCTTGAATATCGCTCCCCCAGATACGGGGCGTCTGCAGGAATGCCGCTGCAACCGCCGAGTACCATTCCGCTCCGGCCAGCAGTGTCGAGTGATAACTCCTCAGCACCTCACTGACCGGACCTGATCCGTCCAGTGCAATCTGAAGCAATGCCCATTCCAGAATGCTTCCTTCCATCTGCGAAAAGGTGTGTTTCCCGCAGGCTGAACCGATCAGCTGGGCGATCGACTGGGTGTCTGGAAACAGGGGGTCAATCGGAGTCATGGGATTGTATCCCGGATCGTTGAAACATTATGGACTGAACCTCCCGGCCTGGCAGCTGCCATGCAGGATTTCCACGCAACCTGATTGCCACAGGGAATACCGGCTTTCATCCGACCATCGAACCGACCTGTTCGCATCGATCCTTTCCCCAGGCTGAGAGTGAGGCGGGAGGGTTGTCCCTCGAACAGAGGTCAGTGTAGTCTCTTTTCTTCCCACATGGGAGATGATTCGATCAATTGAGGATGAAAAAATGGCGATTCAATTAGGCGTTATCGGTGGCTCAGGATTTTACCGGATGAATGGACTCGAAATTCTGGAGGAAAGGGCCATCGAAACCCCATTCGGTCTGCCGGCAGATAAGATTGTGATCGGGCTGCTTGAGGGGCAGGAAGTCGCCTTTCTGGCCCGGCATGGCCGGAAACACCAGTATAACCCCACCCATGTCCCTTATCAGGCCAATATCTGGGCCATGAAAAGCCTCGGGGTCAAGTGGCTGGTTTCGGTCAGCGCAGTGGGAAGCCTCAAAGAGGAGATCGCCCCCCGTCATGTGGTGGTTCCCGATCAGATTATCGATCGCACCCGCCATCGCGCGGTTTCTTTCTTTGATCCTGTTGCGGTTCATGTGGGATTTTCCGATCCTTACTGCCCCCTGCTCTCCAGTCTGCTGATCGAAGCAGCTCACCAATCCGGCATTGTGACTCACTCAGGGGGGACCTATATCGCCATGGAGGGGCCGCTGTTTTCAACCCGGGCGGAATCTCAGATGTACCGTTCCTGGGGGGCTTCCATCATCGGAATGACTGGCATCCCGGAGGCAAAGCTGGCTCGTGAGGCGGAAATCGCCTATGGCGCACTCTGCTTTGTTACAGACTATGACTGCTGGCGGCTTATCGAAGAGGTGGTGACTGTGGATATGGTCATTGGACACCTCAATGCCAATGCCGAAGCCGGCGCCCAGGCTTTGCGCCATGTGGCTTCACGGATCAACAGCCTGGGGGTTTCTCCGGCTCACAATGCCCTGGAAAATGGCCTCCTGACACACCCTTCGGACTACCCTCCGGATGCCCTTGACCGGGTTCGACTCCTGATTTCACGCTTTATCGATAAAAAACTGTAACAAAGCATTCCTTGCCATCGCAGTTGGTGGCATGATATTTTTTGACCGCATCACTTAATCTCAACAACCGGAAAGGGAATCACGGAGATGTCCGGCCACTCCAAATGGAGCACGATCAAACGCAAAAAGGCCAAGGTGGATGCCAAGCGTGGCAAACTGTTCACCAAAGCCATCAAGGAAATTCAGGTCGCAGCACGTGTCGGCGGAGGCGACCCTGAAGCCAACCCACGACTGCGCACCGCTGTCCTGGCCGCCAAGGCGATTAACATGCCTCTCGATAACATCGACCGGGCTATCAAGAAAGCGGTCGGGGAGCTGGGAGGAGTTGAATACGAACAGATTACGTATGAAGGCTATGGCCCCGGGGGAGTGGCGGTCTTTGTGGAAACCCTCACTGACAATAAAAACCGCACTGTCGGCGAAGTCCGCCATCTGTTCAGCAAATATGGCGGCAACATGGGCGAATCCGGCTGTGTCGGCTGGATGTTCAACCGCCGCGGAATCATCGCTCTCGATGCCGCCAAAGCCGATGAGGACCAGGTGATTGAAATCGCCCTGGAAGCCGGTGCGATCGATGTCAGCAATGAAGATGGAACCCTGGAGGTTCTGACCGATCCATTCAAAGTCGAGGAAGTCCGCCAGGTGCTCGAGGCGGCTGGAATGCCGATAGAATCCGCCGAAGTCACCATGGTTCCCCAGAATACAGTCAGCATCGAGGGAAAACAGGCCGAATCCTGCCTGAAAATGATCGAACTCCTTGAAGATAATGATGATGTCCAGAATGTTTATACCAATGCGGACATCCCGGAGGATTTGCTGGACGACGATTGATCGGATTTCTTCACCTTTATCCAATTGACGGTCTCGCCGATAACTCAGGGGGAGAGATGCCAGACCGAACCAAGCTGATCCTTCTTGCATCCGGGCTGACTGCCATTCTGCTGCTCGCCTCCAGCGGGCGCTGTGAGGAGAAGCGCATTCATCGTTTCACAGTCACCGCTTACTGCAGCTGCAGCCAGTGCTGTGGCTGGGAACGCGGCAGCTGGAAGTTCCTCAAGATGGATGTCTGGAACCGCTATGTGTCCCGTGGGGAACGAGCTGGCAGGCTTTATGATGGACGCACCGCATCCGGCACAAAACCCCATGCCCCCCAGCCGGGGTTGTTCTCTTTCGACAGCCTTAAATCCCCCTGGATGATACCCCCGCGTGTGGCTTTTTTCCCCTGGCTGGCTTTCCCGCAGATGGGAACCATCGCTGCCGACACAGATCATTATCCTTTCGGTACCCGGATGTATGTCCCTGGATATGGCTGGGGCGTTGTCGAAGATCGCGGCTCCGCAATCAAAGGGCCGGACCGGATTGACCTGTATATGTCATCCCATGGGGAAGCCCTGCATTGGGGGCGCCAGCAGGTTGTTGTCGAAGTTCAACTCCCCGGAAAGAACTGAGGAAGGCACACGCTGGCGTTATGGTATAAGGCTCTCACAGGGGCACGGCATGACGCGCCCTTTCGGAAAACGGGTGATACCCGGGATCGATCTGGAGCAGCCCGGCCTCAATCAAATTCGAATGGGAAGTTCAGGCGGGTATAGAACTCAAACTCGCCCTCCTCCGGGCCTCCGGCTGCATTGTGCGAAACACCCAACATGCCTTGCGGGCATCCGATTCTGCGCCCCCAGTATCCCAGATCGACAGTCAGCCCGGCGGTCAGTTTGACCTCCTCCTCGGCATAATCCGGCCCTTCGGAGCCGAAATCATAGACTGCCTCACGCCAGGATCCGCCAAGATGCAGCCAGACCCGACCGGGATCGTGGCTTCCGCACAGTTGCGCAAAGTTGATATCGGTCATCAAACCGAAATAGGGGACATTATCCTCTTCACGGATTCCCAGGTCATTGAAGATGTCCCTTCCATCGCCGGGAAACAGGATTCCTCCATACAGGGTTCCCGTTATTCCCCGGCAGAAATACTTCTGGAAATTCAGGCGGACATCATAATCGACTCCACTCGAGGCCAGCTCACGGTCCACCGGGATGCCCACACTGGTCTGAAGGCTGAGCGAAGGAAGGTAATGGGATTCCTGGATCAGGCCCATCCTCAACCCCCACACCCATTTACCCATTGCGACACCGTCATCTTCAACCTCATCGACCTGGGTCCAGGGTGTGGCCATATTCGGGCGGAAAGAGGAAGTCATGCCACCAGTGCTGAAAAACAGGGGAATCTGAGTCACCAGCTCGATCGGCAAAGTCAGCGGTCCCACCTCTTCTGTCAGGCCAAACCGCCAGGCATAGTCGGAATACACCGCCCAGTCTGTGTCTTCTTCCAGCCAGATCAGACTTTCCGCTTTTGAAAAATCAGTCCCAAAGGTTCCAATAGCCAGATCGAAATCGAATTCTCCCGGCTTCAAAAAATCATTGCCATAAAAGACCATCGGGTTCATGTGGAAGGTATCCGCCATTTTCGAGGGGATAAAAACCGGATCCAGCATCAGGGGGCGGTATTGAACCGGACCTGGACGGGGTTCAGCTCCAAACCCGCAGGCGCTGTCACCACTTACGGAAATTATCAGGATTCCCAGCAGAAAAAGTCTGGCAAGTGCGGCTTTCTTTGAACATAACATCTCGACACATCCTCCTCCCGCATGAACCCCATCGGGGTTAATACGAGTACTCCAGTAAAACCATCCCAGCGGAACCAGCCTGCTTCCCTCGAGAATTCCCCTCTTCTTTCAGGAAGATAATCAATGTTTCATTGATTATACCTGAAAAAGGTGAAGGACGAAGCCTGTTTGTCCTTCACCTCTCAGGTTTCTATCTTACCGGAATTTTCCGATGAACTCAGCCTGTGCGCCCAGCTCCTTTTCAATCCGGAGCAGCTGATTGTATTTGCAGACCCGGTCAGTACGGGACAGCGAGCCGGTCTTGATCTGGCCGGCGCCGGTCGCAACCGCGATATCGGCGATGGTGCTGTCCTCGGTTTCACCACTGCGGTGTGAAATCACGGCGGTATAACCGGCACGATGCGCCATTTCAACCGCCGCGAAGGTCTCTGTCAGCGAACCAATCTGATTGACTTTGACCAGGATCGAATTGCCGATGCCTTCCTTGATCCCACGGCTGAGACGGTCCACATTGGTGACAAACAGGTCATCACCGACCAACTGGACCTTGCCGCCCAGTTCAGAAGTCAGGTGTTTCCAGCCAGCCCAGTCATTCTCATCCAGGCCATCCTCGATGGAGAGGATCGGATAAGCGGTGGTCAGTTTGCTGTACCAGGCCACCATGTCCTTGGCGCTCTTGTCTCCCTTTTCGGCCCCGAGCTTGTAAGTCTTGCGTGTTTTGTCAAACAACTCGGAAGAGGCCACATCGAGTGCGAAGGCGACATCTTTGCCAACCTTGTAGCCAGCTTTCTTGATCGCTTCGGAGATCAGCTCGAGGGCTTCCTCATTGCTTTTTACATCCGGAGCAAATCCACCCTCATCTCCCACTGAAGTCGAGCGCCCTTTGGCCTTGAGCACCGCTTTGAGGTTGTGGAAAACCTCTGTGCCGATCCGCAGGGCATCGGAAAACTTCTTCGCTCCAACCGGCATGATCATGAATTCCTGGATATCGGCATTGTTGTCGGCATGAGCTCCGCCATTGAGAATATTCATCATCGGAACCGGCAGGCGCCGCGCCATCGGGCCACCCAGGTATTTGTACAGCGGAAGCCCCGCTTCGACAGCCGCCGCTTTGGCTGCCGCCATCGACACACCGAGGATGGCATTCGCTCCCAGCTTGGCCTTATTCGAAGTTCCATCCAGGGCGATCATGGTCTGGTCGAGCAGCACCTGGTTGGCCACATCGATTCCCCTGACTGCTTTGGCAATCGGGCCATTGACATTGCCCACTGCCTTAAGCACCCCTTTGCCAAGGTAGCGTTTGGGATCTTTATCGCGCAGCTCGATGGCTTCATGCTCCCCAGTGGAGGCTCCCGAAGGAACCGCCGCTCTTCCGGTGATTCCACAGGCGAGTGTGATTGTGACTTCGATGGTGGGATTGCCTCGAGAATCAAGAATCTCGAGTGCTTCCACAGATTCAATGGCACGGCAGTCAGACATGGTGCAAATCCTTTCAGATATCGGTTGAAATAGGGTCACTGGAGCACGATTTCCAATAGAAAAACCGTGTTATTCACAGGTTATCCACTGCATTGCCAAGGGTAAGGGAGCAGTCCGGGAAAGTCAATTCCGGCAGGGGCTTGAGGGAGGCTTCAGAAAAGGGGCAGCATTGGCTGCTGCCCCTCTCCATCGAATAGATTCAACTCGGATTTTTAAAACAGGGTGTAAATGAATGGAGCCACTGTGGAGGTCTGGGCAAAATACAGCACCAGCCCCAGCCCCATCATGATCACCAGGATCGGAAGCAGCCAGAACTTCTTGCGGTATTTCAAAAACTCCCAGTACTCAGTGAGAATCGACTTTTTGCTCATCGGTTTGCCTCTCGATACTGAATTGCCTTTCGTAGTGATCTGAAGATAACGCAGCCTTGCGTGGATGCCAATATGTGCTTGCATGCTTGTGTTTTCGTATCCCCAGTGGATCGAAGCCCACGATCCGCATGATCACAGCCACAGGGGCAAACAGGATCCAGTATAGCAGTGAAAAGAAGGCCATGCCAACATAATGGCCCACATAGCGGCCCAGCAAATCAGCCAGTTTCAACCAGAAGCGATGAAACCCAGCCAGTGAATCCGGCAGAGCCGCACCGAAACCCACCAGATAAACGCCCAGCAGCCCGGTCACCATGAACACCTTATGACCGGCACCCTTGCGCCACAGCACAAAAAGGGCAATGGCGAGGAAAATTCCACCGATCTGAAGGCCGAATTTACGCAGTTCCTGGGTTGTTACAGGTTTTTTCTTGGGAAGAACCATCAGTCGAGCTCAAACTCCTTCCGCCAGTCGCCTTCTTCTTTCCACTCAGGCTGGTCGTTTTTATCGAGAATAAATGAACCGATGGCCAGGCAATCCATCTCGGTTCTCATGAAACAGCGATAGGCATCGGTCGGGCTTTCCACGATCGGCTCGCCACGGACATTGAAACTGGTATTCACCACCAGCGGGCAGCCGGTTTTTTCATAAAAGGCACGGATCATGTCATGGTAAAGACCATTGCGCTGCTGATTGACTGTCTGTATTCGCGCGGAGTAGTCGATATGAGTGATGGCGGGAATATCCGACCGGGGGACATTCAGCTTATCGATGCCGAAGAGTTTCTCCTGCTCTTCTGTCATGGCAATGCGCCTGTTTTTCTGAACCGGAGCCACCAGCAGCATGTAGGGAGAATCGCTGGCGATCTCGAAAACCTTGGAGCATTCTTCCTCCAGAACCGAAGGCGCGAAGGGACGGAAGCTTTCCCGGTATTTGATCTTGAGGTTCATGACCGACTGCATATTGCGTGAGCGCGGGTCCCCGATAATGCTGCGCCCGCCAAGGGCCCGCGGGCCGAACTCCATTCGACCGGAGAACCAGCCGACAACTTTTTCCTGAACCAGCCTGTCAGAGACACCTTCGAGGAATTGTTGACGGTCCAATTTGTGGTAAACCGCCCCGAGACGCTTGAGTTCAGCCTCGATTTCCTCATCGGTATATGAAGGCCCGAGAAGAGAGCCTTTCATCGCATCCTCTTTTCGGACAGTGCGGGGATGGCCTTTGTATCGGTAATGCACAGCCAGAGCTGCACCTAAAGCCCCACCCGCATCCCCGGCAGCGGGCTGGATCCAGACTCGCTTGAATGGGCCTTCACGCAGGATGCGCCCATTGGCCACACAGTTCAATGCCACCCCGCCCGCCAGGCAAAGATTCTCCTGGCCGGTCACCTCCTGCACATGTTTCGCCAGCTTGAGCATGGCCATTTCTGTCACCACCTGGACCGAACGGGCCAGATCCATCTCACGCTGGCTCAGCCGGCTTTCCGGTTTGCGAGGCGGGCCGCCGAACAGGCTGTCGAATTTCGAATTGGTCATCCGCAGCCCAGTCAGATAACCAAAATAATCCATGTTCATCGACACGGAACCATCTTCTTTAAGGTCAATCAGGTCATTGAGGATCCGATCGACATACTTCGGCTCCCCATAAGGCGCCAGACCCATGACTTTGTACTCAGCCGAATTGACCTTGAAACCGGTGTAGTAAGTAAAGGCGGAGTAAAGCAGCCCCAGCGAATGGGGAAAACGCAGCTCCGCCAGAATATTGAGGTCATTCCCCTTCCCCACACCATAGGTGGTGGTCGACCATTCACCGACCCCATCGACTGTCAGGACCGCGGCCTCTTCGAAGGGGCTGGGGAAAAATGCGCTGGCGGCATGAGACTCATGATGCTCGGCAAACAGGACATCTCCCTGGTATCCCAGTTCCTCACCGATGTCATCACCCATCCACAGACGCTTGGTCAGCCACAAAGGAAGAGCCTGCAGATACTGAGTCAAACCACGGGGTGAAAGGCACAGATAGGTTTCCAGAATTCTTTCAAACTTGACAAAAGGCTTTTCGTAAAACACTACATGAGTCAGCTGATCAACCGAAATGCCGGCCTCACGAAGGCAGTATTCAATGGCATTGCGGGGAAAGTCGGAATCATGTTTCTTGCGTGTAAAACGCTCTTCCTGGGCTGCCGCGAAGATCTCCCCATCCTTGAGCAATGCTGCAGCACTGTCATGGTAATAGGCTGATATTCCCAATATCCATTCACTCATAAAAATCTTCCTTCGTTATTTCCCCCATAAGGCTGAAAAGGCGAGATTGATCACCCCGATGGCTCCCTGAAAACTGGTTCCCGCAAAGAGATAGAAAAACGGTTTCGACATGACCGAGATCCAGGCGCTCACAAATGAACCTCCCACCAGAATCAGCAGCAGCAACCCGATCGGGCCATATTCGCGCAGCTGGGCATACTGATACGCCTGCCGTTGGGGAAGAAATCCTAACAGGATTTTCTCGCCATCCAGGGGAAAGATGGGAATCAAATTGAAAAAACACAGGCACAGATTCACCACCAGCGAAAATGAGGTCAGGAACAGGAGGAAAAGGACAATACGACTGCCGGGATCCTCGCTTCCTCCCATATACAGCGATCCCTCCGCCAGTGGAATCAGGATCCGGAAGGCGATTCCGGATATGGCAGCCAGAATCAGATTGGAGACCGGTCCTGCCGCGGCGATCAGCATCCCATCCCATAACGGGTGGCGCAGGTTCCTTTCAACATAGGGAACCGGTTTTCCCCACCCGAAAAAACCCAGGAAAATCCCGATCGAACCGATCGGATCCAGATGGGCAATCGGATTCAGAGTGATTCGCCCCAGTCTCGCCGCTGTGTCATCACCGCAACGCAGCGCCATCCAGGCATGTGCCGCTTCATGCAGCGACAATGCGAACAGAATGGCTGGAATTCGCCCTGTCGCTTCCAGCAGAAATGTTATCGGATCACCAAAAGCCATACCTTTTTATTCCCATTCAATGGTGCTGGGCGGCTTGGAGCTGATGTCATACACCACCCGATTGATCCCCTTCACCTCATTGACTATACGATTGGAGATGCGCCGCAGGAGGTCTGGTGGAAGATCCACCCAATCGGCTGTCATACCATCCGCGCTGTCAACCACACGCAGTGCAATCGCACGATCATAGGTGCGCTCATCTCCCATCACTCCAACTGAACGGATCGGAAGAAGCACTGCAAAGGATTGCCAGACTTTGCGATACCAGCCGGTAGCCTTGAATTCTTCTAAAACGATCTTATCAGCCTTGCGTAACAGGCCGCAAGCCTCGCCAGTCACTTCTCCCAGTATGCGCACCGCCAGGCCCGGGCCTGGGAATGGCTGGCGGAAGACCATGTCTTCATCCAGCCCGAGCACCAGCCCAACCTGGCGGACCTCATCTTTGAACAGCTCCCTCAGCGGTTCGATCAGATCCAGTTTCATGGTTTCAGGCAGCCCTCCCACATTATGGTGGGATTTGATGGTAGCCGATGGGCCTGCCACTGACACCGACTCAATCACATCCGGATATAAAGTTCCCTGGACCAGGAAGTCGACCCGGCCGATTTTTGAGGCTTCCTCTTCGAAAACCTCGATGAAAGTCCGCCCGATGATTTTCCGTTTCTGCTCCGGATCGGTAATGCCAGACAGATTCTTGAGGAAACGGGCCGAAGCATCCACAAAGCGGAGGTTGATCCCAAGCCGGTCACGGAGGATTTGCTGGACTCGAACTCCTTCTTCATGGCGCAACAGGCCATTGTCGACAAAGATGCAGGTCAGCCTGTCCCCGATGGCACGCGCCACCAGCGCCGCCGCCACCGAAGAGTCCACCCCCCCGCTGACCGCACACAAAACCCGTCCCTCACCGACCTTCCGACGGATATCCTCGACAGCGTTTTCAACGAAGGATCCCATGGTCCAGTCCCCGGCGCAGCCACACACCTTTTTTACAAAGTTCCCCAGGATCTGCGCACCTTCGGGGGTATGGACAACCTCCGGGTGGAACTGCACCCCATAAAGGCGGCCTGCTTCGTTGGATAAAGCCGCAACTGGTGAATTTTCTGAAGTTCCGATCACAATGAAGCCCGGGGGAAGCTGGGACACACGGTCCCCGTGGCTCATCCAGACCTGGAAGGAAGCCCCAAGCCCTTCGAACAGGCGGGAACCTCCACCTGTCTGGCTGAGAGTGGCAAATCCGAATTCCCGCTGCTGCGAGGGATCGACTTTCCCTTTAAGGACGAAGTGCCCCATCACCCTGAAGCCCATAACAGATTCCGAGGATGGGGATGCCCAGATCAAAAATCCCGGGATCCGGGAGTGGAGCACCGGGGAGCAATGACGCTCGAGGGGCCTCCGGAAAGGATAATTCCGACGGGGGGCG
>LMZT01000031.1 GCA_001567115.1 Candidatus Hinthialibacteria bacterium OLB16
TATTAACCAGAATGCGGGGGCGATGGTGCTGCAAGCCGCACGGGGGCTGATGCGGCTGTATCCGCCGGGAGGATCCAATTTCATCGCGGTTGATGATGTGGTTCAGGGGCATATCGCCGCAGCCAGGCAGGGAGCCATCGGCCGCCGTTATATCCTCGGGCATGAGAACCTGACATACCGCGAGATTTTTTCACGGGTCTGCCAGGTTGTCGGAAAAGGCCAGCCCCGTATTCCCATGCCGGCGTTTTTCCTTAAAGGTGTGGCGGGGGTTGTCGGCCTGGCCCGGCCGCTTCTCGCCGGATGCCTGCCGGTGGATGCCAATCAGGTGCGCATGTCGACACGCTGTATCTATGCCGACTCGACACGCGCCATACGGGAACTGGGGCTGCCTCAGAGCTCGCTCGACGAAGCGATCCGGGCCTCGCATGAATGGTACATAGAGAACAATATTTCAGTTCAATCGAAGGGGTAATTTTTCGAATGATAAACCAGCAGTTTTTATTAACCGCCCTGTTGATCCTGTTGCTGCCTGCACTGGCTCATGGCGCACTGACAGATGTCTCAGTTCAAAATATCTCCGGGCCACAGATTGGCGAAATGACCGCCTATATCGATGGGGGTTATGATCCGGCAGGATTTAACCGTTGGCGGCTTAAAAAAGGGACCACACTCTGGATCACCTCGCGGGAAGATCAATCCAAAGAATCGATTCGCGCCGAAGAGGATGGCGCCGAGGTTTTATGCGGGAATGCCGGGATACTGGAGGCCAGTGGGCGCTATGTGATCGAAATCACCCGGACCGACTCGGTCAAAATCCGCATCCCTCGCGCTTATCCCAGCCTCAGCCAGAATCTGGACCTGCCTCAGCAGCCCCCTTTCTTTTTCGCCAAGGGAAAGGTGGATGCCAAACGAGGCAAAGACTGGGTCTCTCTCCAGGGAGGTGAGTTCTGGATTCGAGGTTTCTCGAGTGTTGAAGCGGTCTATCCGGCGATCCGTGAATTTCCGAAAACTCTGATCGCTGTCGCTGGAAATACCTCCGAAACACTGGTCATCACGGATTTGCGGACTTACCTGAAATTCGATGCAAACCCTTTTCCTTTCTGGCGCGCCGCACGTGCTGACCTGGACCAGGAGGAAAAGAATTTCAAAAGCATTCAGATCCCGGATGACCGGATCGGTGTCGAAGCCTATCGGAGCCACCAACGGGAAACACTGAAGGCACTGAGCAAGATCCGCGAAGGGTATCAGCTGCTCCAGCGCAACCTTTACAGCCAGAAGGTGATCGAGAAGATGCTTCAGGAAGGTGTCCCCATCCCGCGTTTGACCCTGACCGATATTACCATTGTCCGTGGGGACATGGCTTATTCGATCCGGCCCTTTGTCAACTGGAAGGGGGAAGGCCGTGTCCTGGTGGACCGCGCCAGGCTGGTCACCCCGGCATCGACACCCCGAAATTTTCCGGCTGCCGACTTCCAGCTCGAAGACCTGACCAACAGAATGATCGAGGATACCCGCCTGCGGATCGAAGCGGATAATTCGTTTGTGGAGGTTCGCCGTCCGATCGATCCGGACTGGGGCCTTCGGCAGGGAATCCAGTTTGATCTGGATGCGACCCGTTACATGATTCCGGAAGGAGAGGAATACCGCTTCAGCGACCAGGTGGATGCAACCGGTTTCTTTATCCGCAAAGAGCTCAATGCCCAGGGGAAAATCCGCCTGTCCGATCTGGTGGTTGCCAGGAATGCGATCGAATACCGCTTCCGTCCACAGTCAGAAGATCCGAATGCAGCCACTCAGTTTGCCAAGTTTATGGACCTCAGGCGGATCCTGTTTCATCCCGATGCCGAACGCCGCACAACCCTGCTCCCCAAGCCGCTGGATGATCCGGCGTTGGCGGATTTTCTGAATGAAGGATTGGATTCTCTGGTATCCGCCATGTATGCCCAGGGCATCAAAGAGGTTGTCGGAATGCATATTCGGCTGGAGAATCCCAGCCCGGGCCTGTGGAATTTTAAATCAGATGTTCTGGGGGAGGGTGGCAAGATGGCGGAATCCTCGCTTTCCCGGACGATTCCGACTGCCCGGCCGATATCGGAGGTCTGGGAACGGATTCATCGAAACCGTGCCCAGAAAGACTGGCTCGACATTGAATGGACGGATTGATCTGAAGAGGCTGATTGCCATGCGAAACCATCCCGGGATGGGTCAGATGAACGACTCATCCCGGGATTTTTATGCCTGTTCAGCGTTTGGCATCCGCTGCGAACTTGGTCTGCAATCCATAAAGAATATCTTTTGAAGGTGTGTTGCTGGACCAGCCCTCACTGATCACGCGAGAAGTTGCACGGGCATCCTGCCCGGGAATGTTTTCGAACAGAAACAGTTCGCTGATCGGATGGATGACCGACTGAGTGGTCCCTCCGATCCAGCGTGCGGTGACTTTATCTCCCGGGTCGAATGCAGCCATCTTATTCAGGCCGGCCTCAATCTGCGGGTCCTCACGATACGGTTCAGCAGCCTCCCAGCACCACATCCGGGCATAGTTGCGGCTTGCCCCGGTTCCGGCGGAAGAAAAAAACGGAACCTTGGAGGCTTTAATCCCAAGGCCTGAACGCCTGATGTCTGTCAGCCACCCCATTTCGGTCTCCCACCCCAGGGTCATTCCGGCACGCCCTTCCGATATCAGCTGGGAAGTTTTCCGGGACGAGAAGCCATTGAGATGGCCGATGGGAAACAGCCCTTTCCTGTTCAGGCTGGCAAGGTAATCGAGCGCTTTGACAACCGGACGGGATGTCAGGGTACTGTCCGATGTTGCTCCGGCGATCAGAGCGAGAGACTGGATGGTCCTCGGGAGGGCAGGCACATCTCCCGGAAGGGCGATGATGAACTCAGCGGTCCCGGAAGCAGGAGCCTTGGAGGCCTGCTCAAGAATCTCCTCGAAAGAGGCTCCGGGTTTGAGAATCCCATGCTGGGTCAGAAACACGCCATTGGTGTAAAATTGAAGGGTATCCAGCAGCCAGGGAGCCACTCCAGGCTCAGCCAGCCTGGGCGGTGTTACCGGAGCCAGACGGACATCCCAGCCGTTACTCTGCGCAGGATCATCGGCGGAAACCGGAATGATCTCACGCCCGGAGAAGGCCTCGCCAAGCCGGGAGTCAACCGCCTTCCGGAGATCCGCCTCCAGCCATGAAGGCAGGGACACACGGATTGGCTTCGGAGTGGGAGTCGGGGTGGCAGTCGGCTCTGGAGTCGGAGTGGAAGTTGGTGGGACGGAAACCTGAGCAGCCGGGCTGGCGGCAGGCGTAGGCTTCGGCTCCGGCTCCGGCTCATTCTTCCCACAGCCTGCAATGAGCAAAGACACCAGCGCCACCAGCATCAGCCTCCCGGCCATCCTGTTCACACACGAAACAACCTTTCCTGGCAGATAAATATCACTCTGGATTCTTGAAAGCATGAAACATTCTCCCTCAGATAAGTTTTATATTTTCAGGTTTTAATACAGCAAGGCTTCCCCATGGGTAAAACGATTCGGATAGAGGCCTGGTTACTTCTGTTCAGTCGAGGGGGTGCTTTCTTCGACATTGAATGAACGGATCAGATCCTCGATCGGAAGCACCATACCCTCTCCGGGCACCAGGGTGTAGGTGGGATCCTCAAGATTGCCGGAGATGCGGATTTGCAGGGATTCAGCCTGGTCAATGGCCTGGAGGATGGTCCTGGCTTTCCTGATGCGGATCATCTCGACCAGGAGTGCGCTGGTCTGTGCATTGACTGTGACATCGACAATGTTTCCAGCCTGGTAGACACCATGCCCTTCGAGATCAAGCAGGTTGCTTTTGAGCGAAAGATTGTCGATTGCCAGCGACCCATTCGAGTGCTTGAAGTTAAAACTCAGGCGTGAAAATCTCGAGTGAGCCACCTCAGCCAGATCCAGCAGCTCATCGATTTTTCCCAGCATCCGGATAGCACCGATTTCCCCATCTTCGAGCACAATATTTCCTTCACCCAGCAGGGTGCGCCCTCCCGTCTGGGAATGAGATTCCCCCCAGGTCATTTGTGCGGTCAGGATACCCGGTTCAAAGGAAAGTGCATCGATCTGCTGTCGCGGGATGGGAAATTTCTGAACATCGGTGGTGACCTCCCAGGTGGATGGAGGCCCACTCCGGTATTTTCCACGGGTCCGGATCGTGCCGCCTTTTCCCCCATCGATGGAAATTTCCCCCTGATCCCACTCACAGTCTCCGGATTCGATTTCCAACTTCAGATGGGTCCCAAGGACCGCTTCATTGAGACGCCAGCGCTCAGTCTGGGTCAGAATCCGAAGCCAGGGGAGATCGCTTGTTGCGATGGTGACCGAACGAATTCGGATATCGGCCAGGGAGACATCCAGATTGCCGGGGGTGTAACGCAGCAAGGGACAATGAAAATCGAGCGGACCTTCAGGAAATCCCGACCAGGGAATCCGCAGCTTTGCCATTATGGGTGTATTCCAGCTGGCAAAATGGATAGCCGAGTTATCGAGAGTGGCCCCATTGATTATGGTTTTCTCGTCCTGGCCCATTATTCCGGCGACGCGGAATCGATCGATGAGCAGATCATAAGAGTCACTGGAATAATGGATGGAATTGGAACCGACCGATTGAATGACAAACCCTCCATCGTGCCACTGGGCATCCATCGATGCCTTGAGGCGGGAGCTGGATGGAGCCAGCGTGGCCAGGAGGGCATTTTCGAAGGGTGAAAGGCCTTCCATCGGAAGAGGAACCGTTCCACTTTGAACCTTCGCTTCCAGGATTGCGGCCAGTTTTCCCGAGCTGGAATCCGGCTGGTAGAACCAGTCAAAAAGAGACTCTCCTGGAAAACGGATATCCCAGTTCCCCCAGGTTTCATGATCAATCTGAAGGTGAAGGTCTTGAGTCCGGTTCTGAAGGCGCATCCCGATTCTTCTTTCGGGTGATTTTTCTTCCGGGGCTTCGGCAGTGCCTGGCTGGCGGGGGACAGATCCTTTCTGCTGGAAATTCCATCCCTGTTCGGCAGAATGGCGCAGAGAAATGAATGGTGAGCGCAGCTGGCTCTCGAGGTGGGCGGTTCTTCCCACCAGAGAGGCAATCCACCGCCAGCGGACTTCCCCCGAATCACAACTGAGGAGCAGTTCACCCTTGTCAGGTGTCCATGCCCTGAAACCGGATATTTTCAGGCGGTCCACTCCCAGGAGTTCGGCTGAAGCCACCTCGATCGGAAGGCCCAGGGATTTCCGCAGCAGATTCCGGATTGTTTCCTGAACATGCGAGGGCTGGAGGTACGAGTACCGTATCCATACCGCCCCTCCCACAAGGCCTGCAAGAATGAGGAAGAGGGCGATAAGGATCTTTTTTCTCATACAATCGTATTTCGGTCCTGAGGCTCCCCTCCGGTTCCACTGTCCGGAATAAAAACGGGGGTGGCGATGACTCTGGATTCCTCCTCACCATTGGCTGGCTGGCAGGTGGCGACACTGGAGTCCAGATGGTGGTCGAGCAGGACTGCCAGGCTGGGAAGATTGCGGGTGTCCTGCCGATACCCTGTGATGCCACGGGCCTGAAGCGCGGATTCGAGCCAGTCCGAGAGGCGTATGGATGAATTGTCCAGGTCATAATTGAGCGCCCGGGCCACCTCGGCCCAGCTGATTCGCGCCAACGGCACTGCGGGATACCAGACACCTTTGGTATCGCGTGCCAGGATCTTTTTTTTCTTCGAGGGCCTCAAGGAGCCGTGCAGCACGGGTTTTATGGAGTTCGAGATTCATGGCGATTGACTCGGTGGTCAAACCACCCATCCCCTTCTGGAAGCACCTTCCGATCAGGAACAGAGCGCCCCAGGAGTAAAAAAGGGAGATCTCCGGCGCCAGATCGCCGGTTGGGACTGCCTGGTCCCAGTCGGGGTACTGGAGGTAAGAAGTCATCTCAAGCCCCGCCAGAATCAACCACCAGGTGTAGTACACCCAGGCCAGGACAAATGCCACCAGGCTCAGGCTTCCATAAACACTCTGATACATTTCGGCGCGCGCCACATAGGTGGCGAACAGATGCTTGGCCAGCTGCCACATGAAAGCGGCCAGCAGGGAGCTGACCGCTGCCGGCCTCCAGGCTACCACTCCATTGGGAACCACCACATAAAGCAGCCAGATGGCCAGCCAGCTCAGAAGGTATGGAAGAATGAAGGAACTCCAGGAGAATAACCCGCTCAGCCAGGTGACTTCCTCCGGGATCAAGGAACGGGACCGGATGTAACGGTCAATCAGAATCGGCCCGACCATCAACAGGGGTGTCAGTGTGAGAACAGTCCAGAAAGTGATGAAGCGCCGCACAAAGGGGCGCCTTCGCTCCGCACGCCAGATGGAATTGAAGGCATCATCGATCGAATCAAAAAGCCAGATTCCGGTAATGAGAAGAAAAATCAGGCCGACCCAGCCGACATTTCGGGCCTGATCGGTAAACTTGCGGATATTTTCCTTGAGTGTTTTTTCGACTTCCCCCAGATCGATTGCCGGTGGGGGGTGAGCCACTGAACCGGTGGCAGAACCAACCACAGGAGGAGCAACCCCTTCTCCAGCCTCATGCGTGGCCCCCAGGGCTGAATCAATGGCGGTGATGCGGTTTTCCGGGCTGAAAGGGAAAATGTATTCAAGGATGTAATCATAAAATATTTCTTCCTGTTCGGTGTTGATATAGGAGGCGAACAGGGACAGGGAAATAGCGCTGATGGGGATCAAGGCCGTGACCGAGAAGAAGGCCAGGCTGCCGGCCAGGAAGATGACATGATCCTCCTGCAGCCTCGCCCAGATGCGTGAAACCGCGCGCGAGGTCCGCTTCCCGATCAGGGAAAGATTGAGGGACAGATTCTTCATCCGTGTGGAATGCCAGTCAGTCTGCATCGGAATGATTTATTTATCGGCAGATTCGAGCTGAGTTATATCAACTCCCTGCGACCGGAGAGATGCAAGCGCATTTTCCAATTGTTCGTCATCACCGGAGAGATCAAGGACGATCTCACCTCCTTCGGCAGAGACCTTGGCCCGGCGTATATTCGGCATGACATCAAAAGCCTTGACCATGCGGAACAGGACCGGCTCATCCATGAGGTGTTGGGGGAACACCATTTTCAAATGTTGAATTGCCAAAACAGATCCCTCCTTCTTCGAGTTCACAGGTCTCCATAACAACATCTTCGAGTCGGGTGATTGTAGGTCTCTCACCGCAAATCGCACAGCCGGAATTTCGGCGGATTTGAACTTTTCTGAACTCGGTATGGAGGGCATCGACCAGCAGGAGGTGGCCGACCAGCGGCTGGCCGATCCCGAGCAGCAGTTTGAGAACCTCATTCGCCTGAAGAAGCCCCAGGATTCCCGGGATGACTCCGAGAATGCCGGCTTCACGGCAGGAGGGGATGACTCCCGCGGGCGGGGGTTCTGGAAAGATGCATCGATAGCAGGGTCCTATGCCCGGCTTGAAAACCGAAATCTGTCCTTCATAACGAATCACACCGGCATGAACCAGAGGCTTTTTCAGGAACACACAGGCATCATTGAGGAGGTAACGGGTGGGGAAGTTGTCTGTTCCATCCACAATCACATCATAATCCTTGAGGACATCGAGGGCATTGGATGCATTCAGACGAAGCGGGTAGGGGGTCACCAGGATTTCCGGATTCATGGCCGCCATCTTGCGGCGCGCTGAATCGAGCTTCCCGCTTCCGAGGTCTTCGGTAAAATGGATCACCTGGCGTTGAAGGTTGGTGCGATCCACCTGGTCGCTGTCAACAATGCCGATATGGCCGACACCCGCCGCGGTCAGATAGAGGGCCACCGGCGATCCCAGTCCACCCATGCCGACAATCAGGACATGTGAAGAGAGGAGTCTGCTCTGCCCTTTTCCGCCGATTTCGGGCAGGATGATATGCCGCGCATACCGTTCGATCTGCTCTTCAGTAAAATTGAAACAGTCAGTCATACTGGTACTTTAACTCTAACTAAAGTGAATAATGAGGGGAAACCGAGAGAAAACAAATCTCATGACTAATGCTAACAGGCCCCATCCCCCCAAGCCTGGACCTGCCAGCAAGGTTCGCGTGAAGGGGTATGGGAAAAAAGAAGAGACCATGAAGAAAGAGGCTATAATACGGCCGCCTGGATATGAGAGATTGACTTCATCCTAAGGACCAACCCCGCGATGATCAACTTCGACAAGCTCAACACCCTCAAACAACAGCTGGATGAGCATCGTCCATTCCCTTCGGAAGTGGTGGCGAACCTTCATGAAGATCTGGTCCTTCGCTGGACTTATCACTCCAATGCCATCGAGGGCAATACCCTGACTCTGAAAGAAACCAAGGTCGCACTGGAGGGGATAACTGTTGGCGGAAAGACACTGCGAGAGCATTTCGAGGCGATCAACCATCGTGACGCCATCGCTTATGTTGAGGCAATTGCGGAGAAGAAAGAACCCTTTTCTCTTCACATGATCCGGACTCTCCATAGCCTGATTCTGAAGAACATCGACGATGAACATGCCGGAGTCTGGCGTCGTTTCAATGTCACTATCGCCGGGGCCGAGTACACTCCCTCCGATGCTTTGCATGTCCCCCAGCTCATGGAGGAATTTGCACACTGGCATGAAGATACTGGAAAAAGCCTCCATCCAGTGGAACTTGCGGTGCGGACACACACCGATTTTGTGAAGATCCACCCATTCACCGATGGCAATGGTCGCACAGCCCGGCTTTTGATGAATCTTGATCTGATGCGATCGGGTTTCCCAGCGGTGGTCCTCCCGGTGGAAAACCGTCTCGATTATTACGATTCCTTGGATGCAGCTCATGTCCATGGAGATTATTCCAGAATCCTCGACCTGATCGGCGGTTTGGCGGAGCAGGCATTTTCCAGTTACTTCAAGGCTTTGAAAATCAAGTGAGTTGCCTTGCTATTCCCCATGGTTGAGGGGATGGATTGTGCTAAGATTCAACGGTTTTGATTTTTCTAAAGGAGGCTGTGGAAATGCAGGCGATCTTAATGCTGCTGTTAACCTTGAAAGTCGGCCCTGAGGCGCTTCCCTCCGCTCCGGTACGATTCGTTGTGGATGGCCCGCTGGCCGCCTGCTCTGTTCTCGAGGTCCGATCACAGGATGGCAATCTGGTTGGATACGCCCAGAAAGATGGAAAGGAATTTGTTTTCATTGCCCCTGCCCTGGAAGCCAGCCAGGAGGCCACTTACACACTGACTGAAGCGAAGGATTACCCGGTCCGGGTTCTGCTGTCCATGGCGGACCATAAAATTGATGTCCGTGTCGATGGTGCGCTGTTCACTTCTTATAATTACCAGCCGGATCAACCCAAGCCTTATCTTTATCCGGTGATCATCGGGGATGGACTCCATCTGACCCGGGCCTATCCGATGGAGAATGTGGAAACCGAAGGAGAAAAAGTTCGCGACCATGTTCACCACACCTCATGGTGGGTGGCGTATGGTGAGGTCAATGAGTCGAATTTCTGGATGGCGCAGGGGGATCATGGGCAGCAAAAACCACGCGAGATTCTTGAGGTCGTCTCCGGCCCGGTATTCGGAAAATTCAGGGCGGTCAATGACTGGAACCGTCCGGATGGTGTGCGTGAAATCCAGGAAGAGCGTGAATACATTTTCTATGCTCAGGAATCCCCGGACCGGTTGACGGATATGCGGGTTACTTTTTCCGCAGTCGATCATGATATTGTTTTTCATGATACCAAGGAGGGTGGCATCTGCTCGCTGCGCATGAACCCATTGATCGATGAGGAGCATGGCAATGGGCGGATGGCCAACTCGGAGGGCAAAGCGACCGAAGCGGAATGCTGGGGGAAGCCGGCCAGCTGGTGTGATTACAGCGGCAGCCTGAACGGCCAGAATGTCGGAATTGCAGTGCTGGATCATCCAGCCAACCTGCGCCACCCCAGCCGCTGGCATATTCGTGCCTATGGCCTGTACACCGCCAACCCATTTGGCCTCAAAGCCTTTGGCGAACAGGAAAGTGGAGATTACAGCCTTCCCAAGGGGCAGGATTTGACCTTCAATTACCGTGTCCTGATGCACCTGGGGAACACGGAAGAAGCCCGGATCGGCAGCCAGTACAGTGCTTATGCCACCCCCCCTTCCGCGGCAGTCAAAGTGAAATAACCGCACAGAATGGATAGACAGATATTTCCCAGCAATCAGCGAGATTGCCGAGTGCAACAATGGAGGAGGAAATGGAATGTCGGGCAATGGTAAAAAATCAAGGCGCAGCTTCTTGAAGACCGCTATTCAAGCGGGGATGGCGCCGATGGTTGTTTCCGCCGCAACTCTGGGGCGTGGGGGTGCGGTTGCTGCCAACAACCGGATCGGAATTGGCTTTATCGCTTTCGGGGACCGTGTCAATGGTGGACTGTTCGGAGATTTCAAGCAGCATGATGTCTGCGAATTCATTGCAGCTGCCGATGTGGATGCAGCCCACCGTTATAACTTCGTCAAGAAAATGGAAAAGCCGGTTCCGACTTATAATGATTACCGTGACCTGCTCGACCGGCGGGATATCGATGCAGTCGTGATCGCCACCCCGGACCACTGGCATGCAACTGCATTGATCCACTCGGCCCAGGCCGGGAAGGATATCTATTGCGAGAAACCATTGACTCTCACCATCGAGGAGGGGAAATCCTGTGTGAATGCAGTCCGGAATGCTGGAGTTGTGTTCCAGACCGGCAGCCAGCAGCGTTCGGATGAGCGCTTCAGGAAGGCCTGTGAACTGGTCCGCAATGGATATATCGGCAAGCTGGTCCAGGTGGACACCTACATCGGCGGCGCTCCCACAGGAGGAACCGATCCGGATACCGATCCACCTCCCGGGCTGGATTGGGACCGCTGGCTGGGCCAGGCACCGGTCGTGCCCTTCCGCAAAACCCGTTGCCATTATGAATTCCGCTGGTGGTATGCCTACTCGGGCGGCAAGATGACCGACTGGGGAGCACACCATAACGATATAGCCCTGTGGGGAAATGGTTTCGAGAGATCCGGCCCGATCAGTGTTGAAGGAACAGCCGAATTTCCCCCTCCGGGCGGATATGATACCGCCATCAAATTCGACATCCGCTATGAATTCAAGGATTCGGCTCCTGTTATCTGCCACAGCGAAGGCCGCAATGGCATTCTGTTCACCGGCACCGATGGAGAGGTATTTGTTTCCCGCAGTGAGATCGAAACCAAACCGGCAGAACTGGCGCATCTCGAGTTCAAACCAACCGATACACGCCTCTACAAGAGTGACAACCATCAGTTGAATTTCCTCGAGTGCATCAAATCCCGCAAGGATCCGATCTGCGATATCGAGATCGGGCACCGATCGGTCACCATGTGCCACCTGGGGAACATGGCGATCCGACTGGGACGCAAGCTGCAGTGGGATCCGGACAAGGAGACCATTGTCGGCGATGAAGAAGCCCTTGCCTGGATGACCCGCCCGCAGAGGAAAGGCTATGAAGTCCCGGTCGTCAAGGCTCGCAAGGCTCCATCGAAGAAACCCGCTGTTCACAGCCGCCGTTCGTTCATGTCCCGCGGCTGAGAAATATCCGAAGGGGGTGGTTTGTCCAGGCCACCCCCTTCCTTCCATGCTGAAGGAACCTTCCCATGCCTGATTTTCCATCGCTATACCGCCTGCATCCCAACTGCCCTCCCGATTCGATGGATGTGCGCATTCCTGGATCGAAGAGCTATACCAACCGCGCCCTGCTGCTGGCTGCTCTTGCAAAGGGTGAGAGTGTGCTTCGTAATGCCCTGTTTTCGGATGACACCCATTGGATGATCGAGGCCCTGACTGAACTGGGTGTTGAGATCCAGGCAGATAAGGCTGCCCGCACCCTCACCATCCGCTCGCAGGGAAAGCCCACACGGCTCCCTTCACAACCTCTCTATTGCGGCAATGCTGGCACTGCGATCCGTTTTCTGACTCCATTCTGTGCCTTGGGGGAGGGAGAGGTCATTCTGACTGGAAATGCCCGGATGCAGGAGCGCCCGATCCATGACCTGCTCGAGGGGATGCGTGGACTGGGAGTGGAGGTAGAAGACATTCATGGAACCGGCTGCCCTCCGATCCGGATTCGGGGAGGAGGAATGCGAGGTGGAAAATGCCGGATCGATGGGACCCGCAGCAGCCAATATTTCTCCGCCCTCCTGCTGTCGGCAGCCCGCATGAAAGAGGGGCTTGAGATTGAAATCGAGGGAGATCTGGTTTCGAAGCCTTACATCGATATGACTCTTGCCATTCTGCGCCGTTTCGGCATCGAATCGGTGAATCAGAATTACCAGCGCCTGTCCGTTCCGGCCGGCCAGGAGCCTCAGGCCGCAGCGGTGATGATCGAGGGAGATGCTTCAGCTGCCACCTATTTCCTGGCGCTGGCTGCCATTGGCAGGACCACAGTTCGGGTTCATCCGCTCCCGGAAGATACCTGCCAGGGGGATGCGGAGTTCGCCCGGATTCTGTCCCGGATGGGGTGCCGACAGCAACACAAAGGTGAATTCATTGAAGTTCGCGGGGGGGAATTGCATGGGATCGAAGCGGATCTCAATGCCATGAGCGATACCGCCCAGACCCTTGCGGCGGTGGCTTTGTTTGCCGAAGGCTCTACCACAATTCGCAACATTGCCAATGCACGCATCAAGGAAACCGATCGAATTGCCGCCATCGCCCGGGAGATCACCCGTCTGGGGGGAACTGTCGAGGAATATCCCGATGGCCTGACCATCCACCCGGCTTCGGCCTACCATGCGGCCGATATCGAAACCTATGACGACCACCGTATGGCGATGAGCTTCGCTGTCACAGCTCTTCGAATTCCGGGGATCGGAATCTTGAATCCGGGCTGTGTCACAAAGACTTTTCCGGAGTTTTTCGAGGTTATTGCTCCCTGGATTCGCTGCGAAGCGAAAGACGCCTGATCAGCTCTTCTTCGGCAGGATAAGCCTGGGCCAGGCTGTCGATATCCGCATTCTCATAATCCTCATATTCGAAACCGGGAGCCATGGTCGTCCCCATCAAGGCCCATGCTCCCCCCTCATCCAGGCAGGCGCCAAACCACACCCCCCGGGGAACAACAAACTGGGGATGCTCCCCTTCGAGGAAGCGGCTTCCCAGCCGGACCCTTTCAGATGCCCCTCCGGGATGAAGGAGCAGCATCACCACCGGGTCGCCCGCATAGAAATGGAAAATCTCGTCGGTCCTCAGACGGTGCAGTGCTGAGCAGGAATGCGCATCCAGCAGGTAATAGATTGCGGTGCCGAGGGAGCGTGCCGAAGGGTAGCGCCCGGGGAGGGATGATTTGGGAAGGCTTTCTCCGGAACGGTAAGTTTCTCGAAAAAAACCGCCCTCCTCAGGATGCCGGATCAGGCCAAGCGCCTCGATGATCTTTGAGATGTTTTCCATGGGCAGCATGATCCCCCAATAAATGGAAGAAGGCCTGAATCGATCGACTCAGGCCTTCGTGGAATGCGTTGTGGATTCTCTATGCTGCCGGGTTACTTTTCGTCGGTGAAGATAATGTCCTGCAGCAGAATCTGAATTCCGACCATCTTGTTCTTCAGTCCCTTGTTTTTTGGAACCGGAGATTTCTGATCGCTGTCATCCAGTGTCCCGGTATTGGCCAGTTTCAGACCTTCACTTTTTTCGAAGATCGAGTAGTAAGCCGGACGCGCTTTGAGCTCAAGGCTTGTGGCTGGCAGGCCTTCGATGCCCGGGGCTTCCTGCTGCCGCTCAATCAATGGAGCAGGTGTGGCAGCAGCAACCTGGCCATCACTGGATGCCTGGTTCTTTGGCTTGCGGCCGATAATGTGGCTGAGAAACTTGACCGGGGTTTCCACGACTGTCTGAACTGAGTTGACAGCAAACCCTCCGATCCGGCCCAGAAGGCCGGGTTCGTCAGAGCTGGACTCATTCATCAATTCGAGTCGGTCTGTTGCGAACTCCACTCCCTCAAACTCGGTTGCAGTGATACTCAGCTTGTCACTGGGAGGATAGAAAGAATCTTCCCAGTCTTGAGCCAGTACCGGACCGGTGATCAACACGAAGAGAGCGAGGACACTGATAATCTGTTTCATACCCGCTTCACTCCCTACTATCCTCTATCGGCTTGAGCGAGCCAGAGGATAAGTATTCGAATTCCCAAGTGGCACTATCCCTCATTTGATTCAGTCTGTCAAGAAGGGATTATCGGCCAAATGAATCAAGCCTTGACAAACTCTTTGATCCTGCGGGCAATTCCCGGGCCATCGAGTTCATATTTGGCATAGAGGGCCTCAGGACTGCCGGATTCGCCAAATTTATCAAGAAGCCCCCACCGTTTGACCAGGGTCGGGCATTTCTCTGCCAGCACCTCGCAGACCGCGCTTCCCATTCCGCCGATGACATTATGATCCTCGACTGTAAAGACCTTTTTCGTTTCCCTGGCACACTGAACCACCAGATCCTCATCGATCGGTTGATGCTGGACAGGTTGACCACGCGAACATCGATGCCTTCAGCGGCGAGTTGTTCGGCTGCCTGGAGGGCACCCGGGACTGTCCCCCCCGAGGCAAAGCAGGTGACATCTTTGCCATTCCTCAAAATCACACTCCGGCCGAGTTTGAACTGGTACCCAGCCGGGCTGACATCCGGAAGGTTCTGGCGTGTCAGGCGGATATAAGCCGGGCCTTCATATTCATTGGCAAGGAACTGGATCATCTGCCTGGTTTCGAGCTCATCGGCCGGCTGCAGGACTATCATATTGGGCAGGCCGCGCATCAGGCCGACATCTTCCAGGCCCATCTGGCTGTTGCCATCCTCCCCGATGCCGATCCCGGCATGGGTTCCAACCACACGAACCCCGGCTTTCGAGTAGGCGATGGACATGCGGATCATGTCATAACGGCCGGTTATGAAGCAGGCAAAACTGCAGATAAAAGGAATTTTGCCAGATAGCGCCATGCCTGCGGCCGCACCAATCATGTTGGCTTCCTGTATCCCCATTTCGAAAAACCGGTCCGGGAATTTTTTTGCAAAAAGGCTGGACATTGTGGATTTTGAGAGGTCCGCATCGAAGGCGACCACCCTGGAATTTGTTGCTCCGACCTCGGCCAGTGCTTCACCAAAGGCCAGTCGAGTTGCTTTTGCCATGTTTTTCTCCTTTATATACGGGTGCAAACCCGTCGTTGTTCCTGTCAGTAAAGATGTTGAAGCGCCTCGCCAGAGCCTGATCAGACAATTCCGGAGCATCAACCCTCAAAGGAGAGAATAATAACTGTTTTCCTCTTCGGGTTGAAGGTTCACCCGGAGTTCATCTGCGGGCCTTGCCTCTCCGGTTCTTTTCCGCTGAAGTGTTTGCTGGTAACCTTGGAAGCTGATTCTGTAGAAAGGGATAACCCGGTTCACTCTTTATGCACCAAACACCTTTGTGTCATCCGTGTGTCCATCGACAGGTTCTCCGTGTTTTTGAAGTGGCCTCAGCCTGCCCTGAAGCAGCAGGAATGACAGCCATCGAGAGGGAAACCATCACCCGGGAATTGCTCGAAGAAACAGGCCATTGGCTGGCGCTCCAGCCGGTCACTCTGTCTCCCGCCGAGGTTTCCTGGACCCCTATCAAAATGGTTTACCGAAGACTGGGCATCGCCGATCCGTACCGTGAGTTGAAGCAGCGTTCCAATCTTGAGGCTATGGAGCTGCTCCCGGAGATGCGTGAATGGATTCGGAAAAGTTCCTCACCGATTGAAACTGCAGCTCACCTGGCTGTTGCCGGGAACATCATCGATCTGGGGATCCACAAGGATTATGACATTCATGAGAGCATCCAGCGCATCCTCGAAGAAGGATTTCCCATCAACCATATCGAAGGTTTATGGAAGACCTGGAGCAGCGCGAGCTCATCGGGCAGGGAGCGAAAATTCTCTATATCTGCGACAATGCCGGAGAGATCGCCTTCGACCGCCTGCTGATCGAAACTCTCCACGAGTTTTACCCTTCCAGCCATATCACCGCAGCGGTGAATGGGGGACCGGTCCTGAATGATGCCTTGATGGAAGATGCCATTGCGGTCGGCCTGACAGAGATTGTTCCGGTTATCGATAATGGAAATGACCAGCTGGGGACAATCCTTTCCCATTGCAGTCCGGAGTTCTGTGAAGCCTTTGAAAATGCTGACTGGATTATCAGCAAGGGCCAGGCTAATTTCGAAACACTGGATGGAGCCACTGACAAAGTCCTGTTCCTGCTCAAGGCCAAATGTGAAGCGATTGCACAGTACCTTGGTGTCGAGCTGCACCAGGGAGTCTTCAAGCAGGGTACTGCTCTCGATTCTACTGCCCAGGTGAGCCTCCCATGTCCATCCGAGCTTTAGTTACCGGTGGTGCGGGTTTCATCGGTTCACACCTGGCCCAGCGATTGATCCGGGAGGGGATGTCGGTACGAATTTTCGATAATTTCTCCTCCGGGAACCGTTCCAACCTCGAAAACTTTGAATCTGAAGTGGAGTGGATCGAGGGAGATATACGCGACCGGGAGGCAGTAGGCAGAGCGGCACGAGGGGTGGACTGCATCTGGCACCAGGCAGCGCTTGCCTCGGTCCCTCGTTCGATCGCCGATCCCCTGCTGACTCATGAAGTGAATGTCACCGGAACTTTGAATGTGCTCGATGCAGCCCGGGAGGCCTCGGTGCACAAGGTGATTCTGGCTTCATCGTCTTCGGTGTATGGAGAATCACCGGTCCTGCCGAAGGTTGAGTCCATGCCGACAGTTCCCCTCAGTCCGTATGCGGTCCACAAGCTGGTCAATGAACTGTATGCCAGCCAGTTTGCCCTCCATTATGGCATGAGTGCCACCTGCCTGCGTTATTTCAACATCTTCGGCCCGCGCCAGGATCCGGAAAGCCCTTATGCGGCGGTGCTGCCCTGTTTTATCAAACGCATCCGCCAGGGGTTGCCCCCGAAAATCTATGGAGATGGCACACAGACACGGGATTTCACCTATGTCGAAAATGCAGTCGAAGCCAACCTGCTGGCATATCAATCCCGGCAGCCAGGCTGCGGTGTGTTCAATATTGCATCCGGAAAGCAATACACGGTTCTTCGTCTTGCCGAAGCGGTGGTTGAATGGCTGGGCTGGCAGGAGGGGATTGAATTCGTCCCTCAGCGCCCGGGAGATATCCACCACTCCTATGCGGATATCTCACAAGCCGACAGGGTCCTCAACTACAAACCCGTGGTTTCCTTTGAGGAAGGCTTGCGAAGAACACTGAGCTGGTTTTCAGAGAACCCGGTGTAAGAGGCTGGTGCGCTGATTCGTTTCCAAGGCGCCATGAATGCCGCTCCTCCCAATCACGGGTTCATACTTCCCAGTCCCTCTCCTCGGTTTGATTGAGACGTGGTAATTTCAGCAATAGTATTCCTGTTTTAACAGGAGGGGTGACTTCGCCGATGCGCTGCCCCGTTTCACACCATCCGGCCGGCTTCACCCCAAACACAACAAGGGAGATGTTCCATGGGCAAAGAGGTTCGCAAAGTCCATTTTGTTGTCAGCACACACTGGGACCGGGAATGGTATGAATCCTTTCAGGGGTTTCGAGTTCGCCTGGTCAATATGTTCGATGAGCTGCTCGAGGTCATGGAAAAGGATCCACGCTTCAAATATTTCCAGACCGATGGACAGTCGATCGTTCTCGAAGATTATCTCGAAATTCGTCCGGAGCGGGCAGCCAAAGTTCGCGCCCTGGTTGAGGAGGGAAGGCTCGAAACAGGCCCCTGGTATGTGCTGCCGGATGAATTTCTGGTCAGCGGAGAATCCCTGATTCGAAACATTCAGGAGGGGATTCGGGTCGCAGATGGTTTCGGCAGGAGTTCGCGTGCCGGATTTGTGTGTGACATCTTCGGCCACAACAGCCAGATACCACAGATTCTGTCTGGCTTCGGGATCCACAGTTTCTTCATGTGGCGCGGGATGAACGAGAAGGTCTGCTCGGCGGATTTCCGTTGGAGATCACCGGATGGAAGCGAGGTTCTGGTGCACCGGTTCGGGCCGATGTGGGGTTATTGCGATTATGACTTCAGGGTCCGAAAGGCTAACAAGATCGATGCCCACCCGAGCCATGAAGAGCTGGTCCAGGGGCTGATCGAGGAAGTGAAGCTGCTGGCAGGACGAACTCCGGCTCAGACCCTGCTGGTTTTCGATGGAGGGGACCATATCGAGATTGAGCCTTCCACACCGGATCTGATTGAAGAAGCCAACCGCCACCTGGCAGCCGATGGATTCCAGATCGAATTCAGCACTTTGTCCCGGTTTGCGGCGGATATCGTAAAAGAGGCCGAGCGGATCACCGATGTCGTTTCCGGTGAACTCCGGGAGCCGGGCAGCGGAGTCGATGAGCAGTGGGTGATCCCCGGCGTGCTTTCCAGCCGGATCGATCTGAAGATGGCTAATCGAGACTGCGAGGATCTGCTGTGTTACTGGGCGGAGCCATTTTCCGCCATTGCGAAGAGATATGGCCTTTCTCCGTGTGAAACCTATCTGCGGACCGCCTGGCGATTCCTGCTTCAGAACCATCCCCATGACAGCATCTGCGGCTGCAGCATCGAACAGGTGCACAAGGATATGGAATACCGTTTCGATCAATCGCGTGAAATTGCACGGCTGGTGACACGTGATTCCCTGCGTCGAATCGCCGGTTCGGTTCCTGGAGAAGCCACCGCCGCACGTTTCCCGGTCGTCGTCGCCAATCCATTGACTTTCGATCGAAGCGAATCCATCGATTTGACCATCGAGCTGCCATCGGATTGCCCGGCCTACCAGGAATTTTTTGGCTTTGAGCGGAAACCCGGCTTCCGTGTTTATGATTCGGGGGGTGGGGAAATCCCTTACCAGCTGGTTCATCAGAGCCTGGATCGCACACGCTTCATACACAAGGTGCGCAAGTTCCCCCATGCCTTCCGCAGGCACCTGGTCGATATCAGCCTGCGGCTCGACCTTCCCGCGCTGGGAACAAGAACCCTGTGGGTGGAAACAGTGGCGGGTCCGACACGCCACCCCGGCAAAGGACTGGCCACCGGGCAGTCCCGCATGGAAAACGAGTTTCTTTCGGTGGAAATCCATGGCAATGGAACACTGACCATTCAGGATCTCGAAAGCGGGATGGTCTTCTCATCCCTGCTCACACTGGAGGATTGCGCGGATATCGGTGATGGCTGGTACCATGGGGTGGCGGTGAATGATGAAGTGTTCCTTTCAGAAGGATCTTCTGCCTCCATTTCAATGGTCCATAACGGGCCGCACAAAGCCACCTTCCGGGTGGAGGTCAGCTTCGAGGTTCCAGCCTGTTTCGATTTTTCTCAGATGGTTCGCTCCGGCCAGAGAGAGATCCTCAAGGTGACCCACTGGATCACCCTGCGCCAGGGCGCAAGAAGAATCGAAGTGACCACCGAAGTGAATAACACCATCCGGGATCACCGTCTGAGGGTCCTTTTCCCCACCCTGCTGGAAGCCGGGACATATCTGGCGGATTCTCCTTTCGATGTTGTCGAACGCCCGATTGAACTGCGTGCCGATAATTACACCTACAAGGAACTCGAGGTGGAGGCCAAACCTCAGTACACCTGGACCGCCGTATCGGGAGGCCATGAATTTTCCGATGAAGATGAAGATTACGGGCTTGCAGTGGTCTCGAAAGGGCTTCCGGAATCGGCTGTGCTGGACACCGAAGATCGTGAGATTGCGCTGACATTGCTGAGGGCATTCAAAAAGGCGGTCATGACGGATGGGTGTGAAGCCGGGCAGATACAGGGGAAGCATTGCTTCAACTACTGGATCATCCCGTTTTCCGGCAGGCCGGATGCGGTCCGCCTCGGGCGCGAAGGGCAGATGCTTGCCGCCGGGTTGCGCAGCATGCAGGTCCACCCGCTCGATGATCGCCCCGAAGAACGGAACTATCCGGATCGATTCTCATTGCTCAAAGTGCAGGGTGAAGCCCTGGTTACATCGATCCGGGCCAACGAGGATGGAGGAATGACAGCCAGGCTCTATAACCCGACTGAATACCCGACAGAGGTGGTTATCAGCAGTGAAGACCTCCAGCGAGCCAGGTTGTGTGATTTCCTCGATCAGCCATTCCAGGATCTCCCGGTATCGGCCGGTTCGGCCACTTTTTCACTGGATGGGAAGAAGATACTGAGTGTGCTGCTGAATCGATAAAGGTTGAGGGGGATGGACAGTCATCCAAAGGAGGCAGGACATCCCCCTTATTTGTGGTCTCTTCCGACCCACTGTGAAATATCTGTTACCACAACAGGGCTGGCCGCGATGAAGGCTTCCGCGGCGGCAACACCTCCCTGCGCCCCCCAGGATTCTCCCAGCGAACGGACATTCCTGAGGTAATCGGAAAGCCCGGTATGACGATATCCCTCCGGCAGCCGGGGATTATGGAACTGGCTTTCATAGGCGCCCATCATCCGGAACTTGTCTTCAAACACGGGTGAGATATCCACCAGAAAGGTGGGAGGCACCTGCTCATGGATGAGGTAATACAGCAGTTTTCCAGGCGAATGGGGCGGGATTTCTGTGCAATAGCGTGCCAGGCGTGAAAGAAAGAAAGCGGACTGCACCAGGCGTGCTCCTTCACGGTGGTCTGGATGGCGAGCCTCTTCAAGATTGCAAAGGACCCAATCCGGGCAGGCCCCACGCAAAACTTCGACAAGCATCAAACGGTTATCGGGGCTGTCGGAAACTCCCCCATCCGGCAGGCAGAGATTGGCACGGAAGGTCGCTTCCAGGCGGATTGCAGCTTCGATCGATTCCTTGATGCGGGTCTCTCCATCGCCCTTGGTTCCCAGTTCACCCCGGGTGAGATCCACCAGGCCGATCCGGTAACCCGAGCGGCTCCACAGCAGCAGGGATCCCCCTGCGCCGATCTCGATGTCATCGGGATGGGGTCCGATCGCGAGAATATCCACCGGTTCAAGGGAACCCTGCAGAATCTGAAAGTTATGTGCGCGGGCCATGGTTCACCAGCCGTGTGTCAGATCACATAGTCTTCGACAAAGACTTTCATTTCCTTGGGAGTGACAAACACCTTGTCATTTTCCTTAAGCGCCAGGAAGCGGTATCGATCCTGGGAGATTTCGACCTCCACCGGATCGCCCCATTCGCTGACCAGTTCGACACGAACCAGCGGGCCGGCGGCATTGATATGCGCCACATGTGCGGGAAAATTTCCCGATTCAGTGGGCTGGTGGTGAATATCCAGCAGGTGAGGGCGGATAAAGACAGTTGCGGTCTGATTGTCCTGGAAAGCCGCAGCCGGCAGTTCCAGGCTGGAATTGCCGATATAGGCCCGGCCATTTTCCATACGGCCATGGAACAGATTGACATTACCCAGAAAATTGAGGATGAAAGGGGTGCGCGGGGAATGGTAAACCTCTTCGGGGGTGCCTTCCTGTTCAACCCGGCCTTCATTCATGACAGCAACGCGATCCGCCACCTCGAGGGCCTCTTCCTGATCATGGGTCACAAAGACACTGGTGATGTGAATCTCGTCATGAAGCCGTCGCAGCCAGCGGCGAAGTTCCTTGCGGACTTTGGCATCCAGGGCACCGAATGGCTCATCCAGCAGTAATACCCTCGGTTCGACCGCGAGGGCACGTGCCAGGGCCACCCGCTGCCGCTGGCCGCCGGACAGTTCGGAGGGATAACGGTGCGCGAGGGACTGGAGCTGAACCAGGTTGAGCAATTTCATGACTCGGTCCCGAATCTCCTGTTTGCCAGGGCGATCGCGCCGTGGCCTGACACGCAGCCCGAAAGCGACATTTTCAAACACAGTCATGTGCCGGAACAGGGCGTAGTGCTGGAAAACGAAACCCACTTTCCGGTCGCGCAGTTTCTGGTCGGTGGTGTCTTCGCCATGGAACAGGATGGCGCCACTGTCGGCAGTCTCCAAACCCGCGATAATGCGCAGGAGCGTTGTTTTTCCCGAACCGGAAGGGCCAAGGAGGGCCACCAGTTCACCTGCCGGAACAGTCAGGCTGACATCCCTGAGTGCGGTGAACTCCCCGAACTGTTTGGTCACATTGCGAACTTCAATGCTCATCCATTTTCCTCAACAGCTGTCTCGGCATCATCCAGCAGGCTGAGATCCCGTGCTGTTTTCCATTCAATAATTTTTTTGAGAACCAGGGTGACCAGTGCCAGCATCGCCAGCAGTGAAGCCATCGCGAATGCCGCAGCGAAGTTATACTCATTGTACAGGATCTCGACATGGAGTGGCATGGTGTTGGTGCTGCCGCGGATATGGCCGGAGACAACCGATACCGCGCCAAATTCTCCCATTGCACGGGCATTGCAGAGAATGACTCCATAAAGCAGCCCCCACTTCATATTGGGCAAAGTCACCCAGAAGAAGGTCTTCCATCCACTGGCTCCGAGGACAATGGCCGCTTCTTCCTCCTCACTGCCCTGTTCCTGCATAAGTGGGATCAACTCCCGCGCCACAAATGGAAAGGTGACAAAAACTGTTGCCAGGACAATGCCGGGAACTGCAAATATCACCTCGAGGTCATGCTCCTGGAGCCAGGGGCCGAACCATCCCTGAAGCCCGAAAAGCAGCACAAAGATCAGGCCGGAAATAACCGGTGAAACCGAAAAGGGCAGATCGATCAGGGTAATCAGCAGGTTCTTGCCCTTGAAATCAAACTTGGCAATCGCCCAGGAAGCTGCAATTCCAAAAACCAGATTGGCGGGCACTGCGATCATTGCTGTCAGCAGGGTCAGCCGTATCGCCGAAAGGGCATCCGGATCGGTAATCGCCGCCAGGTAAACTCCCACCCCTTTTTCAAGCGCCTGGTAAAACACTGTTCCAAGAGGAATCATCAGGAAAAGAGTCAGGTAAGCCATGGCAGCCCCGATCAGCAGCCACTGGACTGTTTTAGGCTCTGTCGTGGAACTGTGAGGCCGCTTGCGATGGCTGCGCACATTCAGATGAATCGATTCCATATCAACCTCATCAGGCTGCGGAGCTGGTTCGTTTGCGCGACCACCAGCCCAGCAGGTTGATTGTAAAAAGCATCATGAAGGACACCAGCAGCATCACGACCGCGATGGCGGTGGCTCCAATATAGTCGAACTGTTCCAGTTTGGTCATGATCAGAAGCGGGCAGATTTCGGTCCGCATCGGCATGTTGCCCGAGATGAAAACCACCGAACCATATTCCCCGAAGGCTCGTGCGAATGAGAGCGCAAATCCGGTCAGCAGCGCCGGCAGAAGGTTGGGGAAAACAACATACAGGAGAGATTTCATCCGGCTGGCGCCCAGGCTCGCGGCGGCTTCTTCGATCTCAACATCCAGATCCTCCAGCACCGGCTGGAGGGTGCGCACCACAAAGGGAAGCCCGATAAAGGTGAGCGCCACAATAATTCCAAGCGGGGTGTATGCAACCTCGATCCCCCAGCGGGCCAGGTGTTTTCCGAGGGGGCCATTGACGGAATACAGAGTGGTCAGGGAGATCCCCGCCACAGCAGTCGGCAGGGCAAATGGCAGATCGACCAGGGCATCCACCAGTGTCTTCAACGGGAAGTGATATCTCACCAGCACCCATGCCACCAGCAGCCCCATGACCGCATTCAAAGAGGCGGCGGAAAGCGAGGTGTACAGGCTCAGCCAGAAGGATGCCACCACACGTGGAGAACTGATCGTATCCCAGAATTCCATGAAAGACATCTGGGCTGTCCGGGAAAACAGGGCGGCAAACGGTATCAGGACCACCAGGCTCAGGTAGAAGACTGTATAGCCCAGGGAAAGCCCGAATCCGGGAAGAACGTTTTTCTTTCTGAGTCCCATTGGAGTCTTCAGGATCGATCGGGCAGTGCTTCCGAGTCTTCATAGATCTGGTCGAAAATTCCACCATCATCGAAGTGAATTTTCTGAGCGTTTTTCCAGCTTCCAAAAACCTCTTCGATCGAAAAAAGCTGGATATCGGAGAACCTGTCCCGATATCGAGCCGCGACAGTCTCCAGCCGGGGACGGTAAAAATGGCGGGCAGCGATGTCCTGGCCGGTTTCAGTATAAAGAAATTCAAGGTATGCAGCCGCCAGGTCACGCGACTTGTGCCTTTCAACGATTCTGTCCACCCAGGCAACCGGAGGTTCGGCGAGAATGCTGATCGAAGGGTTTACAATCTCGAGCCTGTCCGGCCCCAGTTCATTGATCGCCAGGTAGGCCTCGTTCTCCCAGCCGAGCAGGACATCCCCGATTTCCCTCTGAACAAAAGTGGTCGTGGAGCCGCGTGCTCCAGAATCGAGCACCGGAACATTGGCGAAAAGAGCCTGAATGAATTCCCGTGCCGCATTCTCATCGCCATTGTTTTTCTTGAGGGCATACCCCCAGGCCGCCAGATAATTCCAGCGCGCGCCACCGGATGTTTTCGGATTCGGGGTGATGACCTCAATGCCGGGTTTGACCAGGTCATCCCAGTCCTTTATGCCTTTGGGATTTCCTTTGCGAACCAGGAACACAATGGTCGAGACATAAGGTGCGCTGTTGTGCGGCAGACGCTGCTGCCAGCTGGCCGGAAGGAGGTCGGCCTTTGAGGCCAGCGCATCGATATCATAGGCCAGCGCCAGGGTGACAACATCCGCTGCCAGGCCATCGATGACCGCACGCGCCTGTTTGCCCGACCCGCCATGCGACTGGCGGATTGAAACAGTCTGGCCGGTTCTATTTTTCCAGTCCAAGGCAAAGGCATCGTTGATATCGGCATACAGCTCCCGGGTCGGATCATAGGAGACATTCAGGAGGGTTCGATCGGTGTCTGTCTGCCCACAGCTGACAAGCAATCCCATAACCATCAGGAACGAAATCAGGCATAAGACAGAGATATTTTTCAGGCCAGAGGCTTCTTTCATCATCCGTAACCGTTTATGACTGTTATCTCTATGGATTTAATAGGGTGATAAACAAAAAACTGAAAATGACCTTATTCGTGAACAGTGAAGGCAGTGAAAGACCCTGTCAAGGGGTGTTAACCGTGGCTGCCAGGGCCACTCAAAGCACGGTTTACCGAGTCTTCGAGATCAGAAAAGGTATATGGTTTTTTTATGAAGCCCGCCAGGTTGAGAGAGGAAGCGATTCCTTCGGTTGCAGCGGATTCTTCATAACCGCTGGAAATGATGATTTTGACGTGAGGATCGATGCCCGCCAGTTCCTTGAAGACTTCACTTCCCCCCAACCCCGGCATCTGCATATCGAGGATAACAAGGGAAACATCCTGGCTGAAATCGGTGAAATCCCTGATGGCCTTCTGGCCATCCTCCGCCTCGATGACAGCGAACCCGAGGCGTTTCAGCATCTGATGAGCCACATCCCGGACAGTTTCTTCATCATCGACCACCAGGACAGTCCCGGATTTTCTGGAAGCGGAGGCTGGTGCTGCCAGAGTCTGAGCCGGGGGAGTTTTCCCGCGGGGCAAAAGGACTCTGAATGTGGTTCCTTCACCTGGCTGGCTCTCAACCACCAGGGCACCCGCATGGTTGCGGATGATTCCCAGAGCAGCGGCAAGCCCCAAACCCCGCCCCATGAACTTCGTGGTGAAGAATGGCTCAAACAGGCGCCGCCGGGTTTCTTCGGACATCCCGATTCCCGTATCGGTTACCGAGATCTGGACATAATCACCCTCTTTGATTGCCTCAGTGCTGGCATCATGCCACTGGCCACTCTGGTGAACATTGCCAGTCTCGATTGTCAGCGACCCGCCATTTTCCATGGCCTCACAGGCATTCACGAAGATATTCAGAAGGACCTGGGTGATTTGTGTGCGGTCGGCATCGACAGACCAGGCATCCTCAGCCAGATGGCAATCGACTCGGATGCCCGGGCTCATGGAACCATGCAGCATCCGGAGGGTATCTGTGACAAACAGGTTCGGATCGGAAGGCTCGGGACGATGTTTGCCGCCCCGTGCATAGGCCAGCAGCTGGTTGGTCAGGTCGGCCATGCGTCCGGCGGAGGTGAGGATGTTGTTGATCAGATTCAGGTGGGCTGTCTGGCCTGCGAGGTCCTCCTGCAGGAGAGCCGCGCTGCCCATGATGCCAACCAGGATGTTGTTGAAGTCATGAGCAATTCCTCCCGCCAGGGTGACAATGCTCTGTTCTTTCTGTTTTTCGAGCAGATGCTCCTGGATGCGCTTCCGTTCGGTGAGATCCCGGATAATACCCTGAATCCCGATGATTTCAGCATCACGGCGGATCAGATCGAATGAACCTTCGACATCGATTACAGCCCCATCTTTGCGTATCACTCTGAACTCATAGGTTCGCGGGGCCTTTTCCCCGCGCATGCGTTTCTGATGGCTGGCCGCAACCCTCGGCAGGTCTTCCGGATAGATGACCTGACCCACTGTCATTTGCGCCAGTTCATCATTGGAGTAGCCGAGCATGGCGGATACCCGGTCATTGAACAGTAGAAGTTTCAGATCTGTGCCGAACAGGGCAATGCCTTCATTGATGTGGGTGAAGAGCAGCCGGTAACGCTCCTCGCTGTCACGCAGCAGGTCCTCCGCCTTTTTACGTTCGGTCATATCAAAGCCATAGCCGATGATCTGGCTGATGGTTCCCCCTGGCTCGATGACAGGACTGAAAAATCGGAGATAGTGCTGGCTCTGTTCTTCAGGGGAGTTGATCTGCTCTTCGAACAGCACCATGCAGCGCTGGCGGATGCATAGATTCCGGTACTCATCCCTTGTCTCGGCGACCACTGGATCGATTCTGCGCAGATGGCAGTAATCCAGGTCTGTTTTCCCGATCATCCAGCCCCGGATTTCATCATCCGGCATTGCGGCAGGGTTGAGATAAACAATTCTGCCATCGAGGTCATAAACCGAGAGATCCGCCGGCAATGAGTCCAGGATGAGGCGATAAAATCGCTGGAGATGGGAAATCTCATTCTGGACCTGATGCTGCTCTGTGACATCGAGGAGAGTGGCAAGCATCAGATTTTTTTCCCGAACCGGAAGCAGGCTTGTGGAGACTTCGACTACACAGATCTCCCCAAACGAAAGCTTGACCTCATGCAGCTGCGGAGCCGCATCTCTGGAATCGTGAACAGAGAAAAGATCCGCTTCGGAACCACCTTCGTGGATGAACAGATCCTCCAGGTGGCAGGTACGGATTTTCTCGAGGCTGTATCTGAAAAACTTCAGCGCCGCAGCATTGGCATCGACGATCCTCTGTAACTGCAGATCGATGACCAGGTGCATGGAGGGGGAGTTATTGAAAACCGCACGGTAAATCTCACCACTGAGCACTGGCTCTTCGCCAGTTTTTTTCCAAATCAGAAGGCATGATATTTACCGAAAGCGGTGGTTCTCGAGGAACAACCTGCCGACAGGATGAGCGCAACCGGGAGATGGCTGCGTTGGCCGGTTTCCCTCGTTTGAGAGCAGGCAACTGGGGAAAGTGATCTCGATATCTGGTGCAGCAGGAAGGAGAGTCGTTTGATAGCCCCGACGAGAATGAGGAGTTTTTCCATAGGTGGAGACACAGGCATTCCTTCGATTCACGATCCGGATTTAGTTTTCTACCATGCCATGTTCAGGCATTTATGACTTTACCAGTATAGTACCCATTATCGCAATTGTCTCTAAAAAATATAAACATGACTCCTAAAATACTACCAGCCTGGATGGCCTCAGGATTGGTCAGCCGACCTTATGTTGCTGGCGCTCCAATTTTCCCCACTGGGAAGGGTTTATCCGCTGCAGGAATCAGCCTTTGACAAAAGCACGGAAAAATTCACGATTGAGGCGTGCGATATTGCGGACACTGATCTCCTTGGGGCAGGCCGCTTCGCATTCATAATGATTCGAGCAGTTTCCAAAGCCCTCCAGGTCCATGCGCTCCACCATGGCGCGAGCACGCCTCTCACGCTCGACTCTCCCCTGGGGCAGAAGGGCCAGATGGCTGATCTTGGCGCCGACAAAGAGCACTGCTGAAGCATTGGGACAGGCTGCGACACAGGCCCCACAACCGATGCAGGCCGCTGAATCGAAAGCCTCATCCGCATCGATCTTGGGAACAGGAAGGGAGTGAGCCTCCGGGGCTGAGCCAGTCCGGACAGTCACATAGCCGCCAGCCTGGATGATACGATCGAAAGCAGAACGGTCCACGATCAGATCCCGTACCACCGGAAAAGCCCTGGAACGCCAAGGCTCTATCACCAGTGTGTCGCCATCGCGGAATTTCCGGACATGGAGCTGGCAGAGAGTGGTTCCGTGCTCGGGTCCATGAGCCTGGCCATTGATCATAGCCCCACAGCATCCACAGATCCCTTCGCGGCAATCATGGTCGAAAGCGATCGGTTCTTTCCCGTTTTTTTCGAGGTTGATGTTGACGACATCGAGCATTTCGAGGAAAGACAGATCGGTATCGATATCATGGGCCTGGTAGATCTCGAAGGCGCCGGGAGAATCGGAAGACTTCTGCCTCCAAACTTTGAGGGTCAAATTGATAGTATTGGCCATTACTTGTAGCTCCTCTGCGCCAGGTGAACTTCATCGAAAACAAGAGGTTCTTTGTGAAGGATCGGCTTTTTCCCTTCACCAGCCCATTCCCAGGCGGAAACATGGCAGAAATTCACATCGTCACGCAGCGCTTCACCCTCCTCAGTCTGGCTTTCCTCGCGGAAATGGCCTCCGCAGGATTCCTTTCTCTCGAGGGCATCGAGAACCAGAAGCTCGGCGAATTCGAGGAAGTCTGCCACACGGCCGGCTTTTTCCAGGCTCTGGTTGAGCGAATCGGCAGAACCATTCACCACCAGGTTTTTCGAAAATTCCTCACGGATTTCCGGTATCTTGCGCAGTGCCTCTTCGAGGCCTGCCTGGTTGCGCGACATGCCGCATTTATCCCATAACAACAGCCCGAGATCCCGATGGAATTCATCGACCGTCTTCTTCCCTTTCAGGGACAAAAATTTCTGGATGCGCTGCCTGGCTGACTGCTCAGCCTCTTTGAATTCCGGAGCTTCAGCCTTGACAGGATCCAGCCGGTTGGAAGCGAAGTAGTGGCCGAGAGTGTATGGGATCACAAAGTAGCCATCAGCAAGCCCCTGCATAAGGGCGCTGGCTCCCAGGCGGTTGGCGCCATGGTCGGAGAAATTGGCCTCGCCCAGAACATGCAGGCCGGGGAGGTTGCTCATCAGGTTGTAGTCGACCCACAGCCCTCCCATGGTGTAATGGATGGCCGGGTAGATCATCATCGGAACCTGGTAGGGGTCATCATCCACGATTTTTTCATACATCTGGAAGAGGTTGCCATAACGCGCTTCGATGGTGCTGCGCCCCAGGCGCTGGATGGAATCCCGGAAATCGAGATAAACAGCCATGCCAGTCGAGCCGACTCCCCGCCCCTTGTCGCACACTTCCTTGGCATTTCGTGAGGCCACATCGCGCGGCACCAGGTTTCCAAAAGAGGGATATTTTCGTTCGAGGTAATAATCCCGCTCCTGTTCCGGGATCTGCCCTGGCGGACGCTTGTCACCAGATTTATTCGGCACCCAGATGCGCCCATCATTGCGGAGGCTTTCGCTCATCAGGGTCAGTTTGGACTGGCAGTCCCCATGGACCGGGATGCAGGTGGGATGGATCTGGGTGAAGCAGGGGTTGGCGAAAAGGGCGCCTTTTCGTGCAGCACGCCAGGTGGCGGTGACATTGCAGGGTTTGGCATTGGTGGAAAGGTAAAAGACATTTCCATACCCACCGGTTGCCAGGATCACTGCATCGCCAGCATGGGATTCAATCGAGCCATCCACCATGTTGCGGACCACAATGCCGCGCGCACGCCCTCCAACCACCACCAGATCCAGCATCTCGCGCCGGGGGAACATCTTCACTCCGCCGGCGGCGATTTCCTTGCAGAGGGCGCTGTAGGCTCCCAGGAGGAGCTGCTGGCCGGTCTGCCCGCGTGCATAAAACGTGCGTGAAACCTGCGCGCCACCGAAGGAACGGTTATCGAGCATGCCGCCATATTCGCGTGCAAATGGAACTCCCTGGGCGACACACTGGTCAATGATATTCACACTCAGCTCGGCCAGCCGGTAGACATTGGCTTCACGGGAGCGGTAATCACCGCCTTTGACAGTGTCATAAAACAGGCGGTAAACACTGTCGCCATCATTCTGGTAATTTTTGGCGGCATTGATGCCACCCTGGGCAGCAATGCTGTGGGCGCGCCGGGGGGAGTCCTGCAGGCAGAATGCTTTGACCTGGTACCCGAGCTCCGACAAACTGGCCGCGGCCGAGGCTCCCGCCAGCCCGGTTCCAACCACGATCACTGTAAATTTTCGCTTGTTGGCCGGGTTGACCAGCTTCATATCGAATTTGTGGCGGGTCCATTTTTCGCTGACAGGGCCGCCTGGAACCTTTGAATCCAGGGTCATAATCGATTCCTCACGTTCCAATATCCCTCCCCATCCCGGATGGAGGGGTTTTTCGCCCTCAAAGTGGCGGTGTTCTCACAATGTTTATGAACAGGGGGACCGAGCTGAACCCGATCGCTGCAAGCAACCCCAGCACCAGGCTGAGCTTTCTGATTCCGGGGACCAGGTCATTGCGATAGAACCCGAGTGTCTGGCAGAGGCTCTGGATGCCATGACTGAGGTGCAGGCCGAGAACCAGCATCACTGCGATATACACTCCGGCACGCCAAGGCTCCAGGAATGAATTCCACACCAGGCCATACAGCCCCAGGTTCCGCGGGGGGTTCCCCTCACCCGCAGCGATCATCGAGGCCGGGCCTTCTTTGTCGCTGAGAGTGAAGTCCGAAAGGTGCAACACCAGAAAGAACAGCACCAGCAGGCCTGTGTAGATCATCGTCTTTTTGGCGAATTTCAGGCTCTCTTCACTTTTGGAGCCGTTGACTGCATAGCGTTCCCCACGCGCCTGCCGGTTTTCAAGTGTCAGCAGGATCGTGGTGATGACATGGATCAGAAAGGCGGCGATCAGCCCCAGTCGGACCAGCCAGAGCAGCTCCGGTATTGCATGGAGCTTCTCGGAATACCCATTGAATGCCTCCGGTCCCAGGAAGATCAGGAAGTTTCCTGCCAGGTGGCCTGCCAGGAATCCTGTCAGGATCAGGCCGGTGACAGCCACAATCTGTTTTCGCAGTATCGAGGAGCGAAGGGCACAACGACTCTCAGAACTCATGGAACCCCCTTGTATCCATCGGAAGTATCAGTGTATCTGGCTTACTTTCCCTTCATCGAAGCGAAGGCTTTCCTCTGGAGGGTCAGGAATTTAGTCAGGTTCGAATTTGGGTTGACTATGATCTTCAAATCCGGGCTGAATGTGGTGGCATTCGCGGATTGCTTCATGGAACCCTGGATCATCAGGAAACGGTCATACAGGGGATCGGCGGACATGACCCTCTGAAGGTAATCGCGGGCATCCGCACTGGAGGCAGGGATAATCTTGAGCTGGCTGTCGCTGGCAGTCTGAAGTTTTTCCTGAAAGCCCTTTGATCTTTTTTTATATTCCGGGGAATCGGGCAGCAGCGAATCATAAACACCCCCCCCGGGGAGTTTGAGATAAGCATCGAGACCCACTTTATCCGCTTCACCCTGGCGTGGGGTTGCGACCAGATCGCGCAGAGGGATATCGAGCACTGGAATTTCCGGCTTGATTTCACGCCCACGGTTTTCGCCCTGGGTCGGAACCACAGAGACATATTCCGGTTGCAGCTGTGAAACCTGGTAATTGGTCAGAAACACCTCGACTCCCAGTATCGGATCGAATATGTACGCCAGATCCTCCTGTGCGGATGCGAGATAAGCGCGAAATTCGGGAGTGATCACCCAGCGATACTGGGGAATCAGGTGGTCGGCATACAGGACCCGGTCGATCACCTGCACCGCCTGAAGGGGCTGGCGTCCGAGTGCCAGGACCAGGGCCTCGCGCGCCTTCCGGTGCGCCCAGTACCAGTAATCCGCATTCTGGTTGCGGTTCTGGGTAATGAAAGTTTTATCTCCGGCATCATCACGGCTGGTGATTTCGAGTTGTGACTTCGCGACCGACCGGACAGATTTTTCGGTCATGAAAGTAATGAAAGCGTCGTTCTCCTCCAGAACTGCACCCTGGAACCGGGCCAGATCGGCAGGAACCCCTTTCTGATGGAAAGAGGAAACCGCTCCGGCGGGAGCGAGCCAAATCACCAGGAACAGGCAGGCCGGAATCTGCATTCTCGATGATAAAAAATTATAACTCTTCGAGTCAGACACGATTGTTCACCTTTCAAACGAAGCCACCGGCTGAAGGATGCTGGAAGCCGCGGCATGAAGATGGAATTATGTTGGCACCACTTCCGCGCTTTTGACAAGAGCTCTGAAGCGCGGGAGATTTGGCCTTATGGCTTCATCGTCGATTGAAGAAATTGAAGCCGCCAAAGGGCTGGCGCTGCTGGCTGGCGGCCGGCTGATTGGGAACGACTGCTCTCTGGAGCATCTGGCTGGTGGGGTAATACCCCGGCT
>LMZT01000032.1 GCA_001567115.1 Candidatus Hinthialibacteria bacterium OLB16
CTCACAGACTTCATTGGCGATCTGCAGGTACCCATTCTTGTTGGTCAGCCCCCACACACGGGTTTCCCGGACCACCTGGTCATACCCCTGTAGATTGAACTCAACTGTAAAGCGGACCTCCCCGGAGAGGGGGACGCCTCCCCAGGACTTTGCGGGAGCGGGACGAATGGAATGAACCGCAATCAGGTTGGCCGCCTGCACAGGGGCAGCGCTGATCCTCTGTTTCCAAGGCTCCACCATCCGAGGATCCGCATAGTAATAGGCCAGCCCCTGAACATCATTGCGTGCCAGGGATCTGGCCCAGGACTGGATCATCTGGACTGCGACCGGTTCGCTGACAGTCATCGGGGCAGCCTGGTACTGGGCCTCTCCCGCCTGGCAGAGGGCCATGCACAACACAGCCACACCCAGCATCGATTTGATATTCATTTTCATGGCAATCGCCTCCCATACGACCTCAGATATCCACAGTATAACCTGTCCATGGCTTTCAAAGAATCATTCTCTGCGCCATTCATCATGCCTTCAAAAAGATTTTCTGGCGGAACAGGAAGTAGAGGAACAACCATTTCACCATCAGCTCACAGAATGACTCGAAGACCGGCTTGAACGATCCAAGGTAATCGACAAATCCATGAATGAAGATGTCTGAGATGGTTTCAAAGTCAAACAGGCGCTGGCCGACATAAAGTGTAATCGCATTCATTCCGATGACGACAAAAAAGAATGCCCAGCGACGGTACCCTTGAACATCGATCACCCAGTAGAACAGTGCCAGCAGCAGCAGCGACCATCCCCCGGCAAAGAGCACATAGGAGCTGGTCCACATCAGCTTGTTGATCGGGAAAAAGGGATTCCAGGCCAGCGCCGCAACCAGGCTCACAACTCCGGCGGCCGCCAGCCCCAGAACCTTGCTATTCTGTGATCGGGCGGTCCTCAGCCAATGCGAGCTGAGCACACCCAGCAGGGTGGTGGAGATGGCTGGCAGGGTGCTCAGGATGCCCTCATTGTCTCCAAAGTCATAACAGCAGAACGACCCGGGCAGGAGGAGGCGGTCGATATATCCCGCCAGGTTCCCCTCCGGGGTCAGAACCCCCGCACCGATTCCCGGAACCGGCACCAGAGTCATCAGCCCCCAGTAAACCAGGAGTATCGCGGCGGCAATCAATGCCTGCCCGCGAATGCCGGCATAAAGGACAATGGTTCCCGCGAAGAAATAACACAGCGCGATCCGTTGCAGGACTCCGGCATACCGGAAATCCGAGAAGTCAAAATCCAGCAGGCCGGCATAGATCATGGCCAGAAAAAGAAGGGTGACTGTCCTGCGAAGCACATGCCGCCAGAGCTTCCCCACCGGATCACCCCGTTCCTTGCGGCGGCTCAGGGCAAACGGCAGGCTGGCGCCGACAATAAACAGAAACAGCGGGAAGATCAGGTCATAGGCGGTGAAGCCATCCCAGGAGCTGTGCTCCATCTGGCGGTTGAGGGGTTCGAAAACCGGAGAGCCAATCCAGTTGAACAACCTTTCAAAAAAGGCGGTTCCACCGGTGATCCAGAACATGTCAAAACCACGCAGGGCATCGATCGAAACCACTCGGCCCGAGCTTTCAGGCACATCTGCTGTCATCTCACACACCCCCTGGAGTCAGATAAAAAGAACAACAATTGATTGACTCTGTTGTGAACACAAACTGGAAGCACCTCCCGGGTGCTTCCGTGTCACCGCCCTCTAATTCCCCATGGGCACATCGGGAATCAAACTCTCATCGAAACCGAGATCCTCTGCGGGTGGCGGAGAGCTGGGAGCCGCTGGCTTCGGAGTTGGTTCCGGTGCGGGAGGAGGAGCCGGTGCACTGGTTGGTGGCGGTGGGGTTGTGGGCTGAGGTGGAACCGAGGCACCCTCCAGAACTGGAGAGCTTTCCACTTTTGGAACTGACCCGCCACTCGGCCTGGGGGAGTCCATCGCACCGGAAGGCATGACATCACCCCGTGGGACTACTGGTGTGCTTTCGATTCCAGCCCCCTCCACTTCGGTTTTAGGAGGTTTGGCCTTCTTCGCGGCTGTTGTTGCTTTAGGTTTGGATTTGGCACGCGCTGCCGTTTTCTTCGAAGGGGTTGCTGCTTTCGAGCGGGGTTTCGGTTTTTCTTCAGAGAGGATTTTTTCATCGACTCCGGTTCTCACCCAATTCCCGCCGCTGGCCAGGCGGTAGTGGATGACACGATTGACTGTCAGCGATGAGCTCTCGGGCGATTGCTCGCCTGCATTCATCTTATAACGGTAGGTCAGATTTGCTTCAGCAACCGGGCGGGTTTCTGTTTCACTCTCGAAGATTTTAGCCTGGACCTTGTCTCCAAGGACTTCGACAATGCTCGAAACCAGGCGGTCGCTGGTTCCTCGGGGGACGGTGAAGTTGAATGCATCACAACTGATTTTCAGCTCGACCGGGAACCGCCCATCGATCATGCCCTGCATTGTGGCCAGTGTGCTGGATGGGATCATCAGCTCACCTTCCGGGCTTTCGTAGTGTGCACGGGTTTCTGTTGCACGCTTGAAGAAGAAGTCTTCCTGTTCCTGGATGAGGTTATCGCTGACAGCGCGTGCGGCCTGGCGCGAGAGAGTCCCGGTAGAGGAACCGGATGATGATGTGGAGCGTGTGGTGGAGGAACGCGAGGAGGCAGAGGCCGAAGAACGTGGCTCTGGAGAAGCCGATACAGAAGGCTCACTGAATGAGCCGCTCCCGCTTCCATCCTCCAGGGGTAGCTCTGCGATACCGCTGGAAGATGAATCCGAGAGAGGCGAAGAACCGGCGCCGGAGGTCACAGGTTCGAGACTGTCCGAACCGATCATCTCCACATCGGCTTTTTCAACAGGCGGTGTGGATTTCCTGGTACAACCCTGTGAATAAATCGATACCGCCATCATTAAAGAAACTAATAATGCAATGGATGATTGTTGGTGTTTCATATCGAGCAAGAGATTAGCGTAGAAAGGAAGGCTACGTAAAGGTATCAGATCATGCAGGATACCGCTTCTCCAGTGAATTTTGCGCCAAAGGAAAAGCCACGGAATTTTAACTGTCCGGATTGCAGAAAATTCACGAAAAGGCTAGATTAATGAAGGGGTTGAGTTTTTCGACATGGGGAGAAAATCCGGGGAGTACAATCAGCCGACCCGCAGTGGGGGGAGTTTTTTCCTGACCGGCATCCTTTTAATGGCCATTGTCGGGCTGGCGGTTGTGCTTATTTCCAATCAGGCAGGGGTCAATCGCCGGGCGGGGGAAGTGGAACGCGCCCAACGCGATCTGATTCTCCTTTCCGAAGAAATCCAACGGCTGGCGGAGCAATCCGAAAGCCGCGCCACGACTTTTCTCGATCATGAAAAGCTGGCACGCGAACGCCTCCACTGGACTGCTCCGGGCGAATATATCATCCGCATTAAAGACCCATGATCTCCCATGAAATTCCTTCCCCGGCAGGAGGCAGAACCAGATGAAACTTAAAGGAGCACCTGTGCTGGTTACCGGCGCCGGTGGTTTCATCGGCAGCCATCTGTGTGAAGCCCTGCTCGACCGTGGCGCACAGGTCACAGCATTGGTTCGTTACACTTCCCGCAACCATCCCGGGAACTTGAGATTTCTCCCACCCGCTTCATTCCAGGCAGTCGAGATTGTGTATGGAAACATCGAGGACAGTGACCTGGTCTTGAATCTGGCCCGGGGAAAGAGCTGCATCTTCCATCTGGCGGCTCTGATCGGCATTCCATACTCGTATCAGGCTCCGCGAAGCACATTCCAGGCAAACCTCAACGGGACTCTGAACATCCTGGAAGCGGCGCGGAAGCATGGGGTCGAAAAAGTGGTTCAGACTTCCTCCTCGGAAGTGTATGGCACTGCCCGTTACACCCCGATGGATGAGTCCCATCCGCTGCAGGCCCAGTCTCCTTATGCCGCTTCCAAAATCGCGGCCGACAAACTCGCGGAAAGTTATCACCTCGCTTTCCAGACCCCTGTCGCCACAATACGGCCTTTCAACACTTATGGCCCACGGCAGTCCGCTCGAGCGGTCATTCCCACCCTCCTCAGCCAGGCCCTGGCAGGCGGGACTGTCCGAACCGGATCACTGGAACCGGTCCGTGATCTGACCGAGGTTTCGGATACGGTCGAAGGATTTATCCGCATCGCTGAATGCGATGCCGCCATCGGGCAGGTGATCAACATCGGAACCGGTCATGGAATATCCATCGGCGGCCTCATGAAATTGATCTTTGACAAATTGGGGATTGACCCGCACATCGAGATCGATCCCCAGAGGATTCGCCCGGAAAACAGTGAGGTCATGGAGCTGGTTTGTGATAACCGCAAAGCGGTGGGAACACTCGGATGGAAACCCTCCATTTCACTCGAAGAAGGAATCGACAGGACCATCGAATGGATGCGTGGGAATCTGGATCTGTTCCGGATCGGGACCTATGAAGTCTAACAGCAATCTCTCAAGGCTGAGAATGGTTCGAGGAAAGCGATGAAGGCACTCATCCTTGCAGGAGGAAAAGGCAGCCGGCTGCAACCTTACACAACTGTCCTGCCGAAACCCCTGATGCCGGTCGGAGAGGATCCAATTCTGTCGATTGTCCTTCAGCAGCTGGCTCATGCAGGCATCCAGGAGGTGATCCTGGCCACCGGGAGCCTGGAGCCGCTCTTCCGTGCGGTCTTTGAGAATGGACAGCGCTATGGAATTCATCTGGAATATTCCACCGAGACACACCCACTGGGAACCGCGGGTCCGATTGCCCAGGTGCTGGACAAGCTGGAAGATCATTTCCTGGTGATGAATGGGGATCTGCTGACCACCCTGAGCTATCGGAATTTCTTTGAATCTCACCTGGCCAGCGGGGCTGCGCTGACTATCGCGGCAGCACATCGTGAAGTTCCGATCGACTTCGGTGTTTTGGAAGTGGATGCCCGGGGCTGCCTCGAGGCCTTTCATGAAAAGCCGGTCCACTCTTTTGATGTCAGCATGGGAATTTATGCCATGCAGCGCCAGGCTGTGGCTCCTTTCCTGAAGAAGGGGGAAGCCATGGATTTTCCCGAGCTGGTCCAGTGCCTGCTGAAAAATGGGAAGCCTGTCCATTGCTACCGGGAGGACTGTTTCTGGCTGGATATTGGCCGGGTTGAGGATTACCGCCTGGCCAACGAAATCATCGAAACACGGAAATCCGAATTCATTCCGGAAAAGTGATGCCTCGCACCGACCCTCAGCACCCGGCTCATCCGACCGGGCCGAACCTCTGGCATCAGGCAGCCCGGCATCTGACACAAAGCCTTCGGTCCTCTCCATCTGAAAAAATGGACTGGTGCGCCTGCCTTCCGGTATGCGGGTATGACCGCAACCAGCCACTGCGCCGGATTTTGTCGGCGCTCGAGTGCGGGGATTCTCCGGTGCACCAGGACCCAGCTGTCATTTATCATTTCGATGAGCAAATTGTTCCCCGCCGATCCTCGGTGGAAATGTGGATCGAGGCGTGTGGCATGATTTTCTCTGAGAATGATGTGCGGGACTTCTGGGAGAATATCTGGAATATGGCTGTCAAAGCCTGGGATTATATCGACCTGGCAGGGCAGATGCCCCGGCAATCCCCCTATCCCGGTTTTCCTCTTTTCACCCCGGCCTTCTGGAAAGCTCACGCCGTTCAAGGTTCCTGTTTCAATCCTTTCCCCGTTTTCTGGAATCCATGAAGGTTCATCCCGGCAGTGCTTTTCAGAACTGGCTGGAAACTCTGCTCCGATTCCAATATGGAATGAATCCGGCATGTCTGACTCTGGGGATGGCGGCACTGGCTCTGAATGCCCCCTCTGAGGCTTATCATCCAGGAGAGACTCTCCAGGTTCTGCAGTCTGTCTGCGCCATGACTTACCCGGAGGCCTCGTCATCGGCATCACCTCTCTGGCGGGTGGAGGCTTCAATCCGATTCGACCCAGAGCGCTTTTCCTCCCCTGTCCACCAGTTTTTCTGGAGCGATGGCATCCAGGATCTCTTTGCCCAGTGCGCATTTCTGACAATCGGATCTTCTGGAAAAGGATGGATCTACCTGCGTGGAGATCTCGATTCACCCGAAAAGCAGAAACAGACCGGGCATCTGGTTCTGGAAAAACTCTTCAAAGGGCTGCCGATTGAAGATCCATCGGGCGCGGAAATCCTGCAATGGGAACAAATCGGGGAAGGCTGCGGCCCCTTTCTGGGGCCGGTGATGCATCTGTCCGGGATTCGCCAGTCTGAACCGATGATATAATTCAAAACAGGGAATTCAGTCATGGAGAAGAAGCCATGCGAGTTTTTATAACTGGAGCGACCGGCCTGATCGGGAGCCATCTGGTCGATGCCCTGGTGGAACGGGGCGATCGGCCGGTGGCATTGACCCGTGATGCCTCACGCATTCCATCGCACTGGCATGGAAAGGTCGATGTGGTTACCGGTGATCCCCAGACAGAGGGAAAGTGGATGGAGAGCCTCTGCCTGTGTGATGCGGTTGTGAATCTGGCAGGAGAGCCGGTGGCTGGGCGGCGCTGGAATGCCCGGGTCAAAGCGGAAATCGAGGGCAGCCGTGTCGAATCCACCGCATTGATCGCCCTTGCTATCCGTGGAAGTGACCCCCATCCACAGATTTTCATTTCAGCATCGGCTTCGGGATACTATGGCAATCAACCCTGGGAGAAAGAGCTCACCGAGGCCCATCCCCCGGGGGAAGATTACCTGGCGGTGGTGTGCCGCAGATGGGAATCAGCCTCCAGCCTCGGGACTCTCGATGGGCTGGTGCGGAAGGTGAATGTGCGCATATCGATTGTCCTGGATGCGGAAAGGGGCGCTCTCGCCAGGATGCTGACACCATTCAAACTGGGGCTGGGGGGACCCATCGGGAATGGGAGCCAGCCATTCCCCTGGATCCATATCGATGACATGGCCGGAATAATTCTGTGGGCCTTGGATAATCCCCAGGTGCGTGGCCCGCTCAATGCCTGTGCGCCACAGGCGGTCACCAGCAGAACATTCGCGACAACCCTGGGGAAGGTTCTCAACCGCCCGGCCTTCTTCCCAATCCCGGGATTCGTATTGAAGCTTCGCTTCGGTGAAGGAGCCGCGGTCCTGTTGAGCGGACAAAGAATGGTCCCTGCTCAGGCTCAAGCTCTGGGATACTCCTTCAGGTATCCTGAGCTGGGCCCAGCGCTTCAAAATCTCCTGGACCGAAAAAAAATTCCTGAGGCTGATCTCAACAGATTGAATCGAGAACCATCAAAAAAGGGGCAGCCCGGATGAGCTGCCCCTTTCGGATGCTGATATGCCTGACGTGTTCGATCTACTTTCTGTAATCCCCGAGATTGGGTGCTGAAGGATTCATCCCTGGCCCGAAATATCTAAGCATCACCAAGGGGCACTCTCTGCCCAGGTTTTCAACTGTGTAGCCTTCACGAGCGCGCCTGGCGGTGATGAAGATCTCATCTTCGGTCATTTCACCAAAACGGATGAGGGTCGGGGATTCGAGCGGGAGGTTGTTGATCCTGCCGCGCCCCTGCAGAAGGATCACGCCCGAGGCGCCATTTTCCTTGATGGCCGCCTTGCATCCCGGGTTGACTGTCAGTTCCTTGGCGGTGAACAGCTGTTTCCCGCCGATTTTTCCATACACCACCCAGCGGTCGGTATAGCCTTCCCCGGAGCAGGCCGGATCGACAATCGGTTCGAGGTAGTGGTTATCCTTGAAGTTCGGATCGACATTGCCCTCCCAGTCAAGCGCATCGACAATGAAGTCGATATCGTTGTGCTTATCTTTGGGAAAGTCCTTGACCAGCAGAGATCGCGGAACCGCACGCCCTTCAACCAGGGACTGATACATGCCGAACACATCACTGCCCCACTGTGGCTCGTAGGTGCAGAGAGAACCGGGAGCATGAAGGATGCAGGGACCGACCAGCCAGCCGGTTCCCGGTTTGAGCCGGTAGGCCTTGGACAGGTCGAGGATGCCATTATCGCCCTCATTCCACCTTTCGATGCAACGGCGCACATCCTCCTTGCGGGTTCCCGGCTCGAGGCCGAAAAAGGTGTATGGGAAATTGTTGCCGACATTGTTCATCTGGGGCGGGAAGTAATAGGATTCGGGTTTGCCTTCCTGTCCGACCAGCTGCGCCTGTTCCTGGCTTTGATGCATGTGGTGTGGGATTGGCCCCATATTGTCGAAGAATTTGGAATAGACCGGCCAGCGCTTGTACTGGTTCCAGATCTCCTCTCCAACAATATCCGCACCCAGGCAGGCGACTGCATCGCGCAGGGTGAAACGTTGCCCCTCAAACACCGCATAGGACAATCCCTCATCGGGAGGCGCACCCTCATTCGCGGCGGGTGTGGTCGAAGCGAACCAGCGCTCATCGATGCCTCCTCGATGAGTGCCGAGGGCATAGTAATCATCGGGGTGGAGTTTCAATCTTCTTCCGGGATGCAGGAAGGATCTGGGAACCAGTTGGGGGCCAGACGGAGTATTCCCTCACCCGCTTCCAGTGCCTGCCTGGCAGGTTGTGCCGCTTTATCACCTTGAATGGTCTGCATGATAGTTGTTGAAATCCTCCTATAGGAATACACATGATTGATATTGCCCGACTCGTCCCGGGCGTCAAGACAACCGGTTGCCCCCGGCTATTGTCCTCATTTTGCCAGGGGATCCCAGCCCTCACGCAGGCGATCCCCCACCGAATTGAACAGGATCACAGTCAAAGCCAGTGCAAGGCCTGGAAAAAAAGAGAGCCAGGGGGCGCGCGACAGCTCATCCCAGCCCTGGGCCACCAGAGATCCCCAGGATGGAAGGGGAGGTTCCACCCCCAGCCCGAGGAAGGACAGTCCCGATTCGGCCAGGATCGCTCCCGCCATCCCGGTTGTGGTCCAGACCAGCACCGGTGTCAGGCAATTGGGCATGATATGGCGGATGAAAATCTGCCGGGGAGGGAGGCCGAGAGCCATGGCGGCTGTGGTGTAGTCCAGCCCGCGAACCACCAGGACCTGCGCCCGCATGAGGCGTGCGATTTCAGCCCACCCCGCCAGCCCGATGGCGATGAACAGTGAAACCAGGCTCGGACCCCAGACCGCCACCAGTGCGACCGCCAGCAGGAGTGTCGGAAAAGCGAGGAGGATATCCGCCAGGCGCATCACCACCAGGTCCACGACTCCCCCTTTGAAACCGGCCCATCCTCCCAGAAACACTCCCAGAACCAGGGCCAGGAGCCTGGACAGCGCGGCGACCGCCAGAGAAACACGCGCCCCCACCAGAATCCGCACAAACAGATCCCTCCCAAGCGCATCGGTTCCGAGCGGGTGCGCCCATGAAGGCCCCTGGAGAACAGAGGCATAATCCACTTCCGCATAGCCCCTCGGCCAGACCATGGGGACGAAGAGGGCGGCCAGGATCCAGACAGCCAGCAGCAGTGCCCCGATGGACTTCTGCATCAGCCGGAACCTGCCCGGATGCGTGGATCGAAAACCGCATAGCAAATATCGACCAGGAGGTTCACGACAATGAACAGAGCCGCCATGAAGACCACACAGGCATTGATCAGCGCCATGTCCCTGGCGAGGATGGCATCCACCAGCAGCCTCCCCAGGCCCGGCCAGGCAAACACCTTCTCAGTCAGCACCGATCCCGAAAGGTAGCTTCCCAGATCCAGCCCGATAACAGTCAGGATCGGCAGCGAGGCATTGCGCAGGGCATGTTTCCCGGTCACAGCCACCGGAGACAGTCCTTTGGATTGTGCGGTGCGGATATAATGGGAAGAGGACACTTCGATCAATGCGGCGCGGGAGATGCGTGTCACCAGGGCGATCGAACGCAATCCCAGAGTCATGGCCGGCAGAACCAGAAACCTCGCATCACCGGCTTCATATCCCGAAGGAGGCAGCCACCCCAGCTGCAGAGAGAAAAACCACACCAGGATCAACCCGATCCAGAACACCGGCGATGAAATGCCCGCCAGGCTGGCAAAGGTGATCAGCCGGTCGATTCGGCTCCCCTGAAAAACCGAGGCTGTTATCCCCAGGGCCATCCCGATCAGGGTGGCGAACAGGATGGCCGAAAGAGCCAGCTGGGCGGTTTTCGGAAAACGATCCAGGATCAGTGGCCAGACCGCTTCTCCATAACGGCTGGAGGATCCCCAGTCCCCCTGGAGGATCCCTTTCATGTAGAGCCAGTAACGAGTCAGCGGATCCTGTTCGATGCCCAGCTTCTCACGCATGGCTGCCAGAGTCTCGGCATCGGTTCGCTGCCCTGCCAGGCTTTCGGCAACATCACCGGGAGCCAGGCCGATCAGGCCATAAGACAAAGTCAGCACACCCCAGAGAACAAACAGCGACAACCCCAGGCGTTGAAAAACATACGCGATCAATGAAGATACCCCAGGCCCTGCAGTTCTTTGATATCTTCTGCATCGAGCTGGACATTTTCGAGTGAGGATTCACCTGAACGTTCCTGCCGCATGAACTCCCGCACAGTCCTGAGACGTTGAATCTCCCTGGAAACCTCCGGGATATTTTCAGGAGCGAGGTTGCGGGTTTCACCGGGATCCGCTGCGAGATCATAAAGCTCCTCGCGGGGATAGGGAGCCTGGACAGGTTTTTGGGTGGCTTTGCGTGTTTCAATGACTTTTCGGTCTTTGAGGTAGACCGCAGAGAATACAAATGCCTCCCGCGATAATTCGGTGTACAAATTGCGGGGGGCTGCGGGAGTTTCCCCACGGATCAGGGGCAGAAGGGAGTGGCCCTGCCATTCCTCCGGGGCCTGCCAGCCGAGATACTCATACAGGGTCGGGGCGACATCCAGGAGGCTGACCCTTGATGAGACTTTCGTCCCGGCATGAGCCTTTCTCGGAAACCGGATCAGGACCGGAACCCTTGCCAGCTCTTCATACACATTCCAGCCATGCGCCCAGCTGCCATGTTCGTAAAACGATTCTCCATGATCGGAGAGGAGAATCACCAGCGGATCTTTGACCAGGCCGCTGTTTTCAAGGGATTTGAACCAGTCTTCGAGCTTATGGTCCACATACAGCACACCCCCATCATACAGAGCACGCCAGTAGGGGGCGCAGGCTGGATTCAAAACCCGTGAGCCATTTTCTTCAGCCATGTTGGCGGCCTGCAGGCCGGCAGGTTCGGGGCAGTCATTGGCCACATGAAGGTTCCGCAGCTCGGGAGTCACGAACCGGCTGTGGTATGGCTCGGGGGAGTTATAAGGGCCATGGCAGTCATAGGTGTGCAGGAAAAGGAAGGTTGGGACCGAACGGTTGCGATCTGCCAGCCAGTCACGGCAGCGCGGCAGGCTGGTGGCGAAATGGCCGCCCAGCTGGTCATATCGCTGAAACCCCTGGCCGAAACCATAATGGGCCTCGATGAAGCCTCGATCCACAAAGGCGGCGGTCTGATAACCTTTTTCGCTGAACAGCTCCGCCAGCATCTGGACTTCATTGCTGATGCGGACATCTTCCGAACCGACCCCATGGCGTGAGACATACTGGGAAAGGAACAGGCTGGCATGGGATGGCAGGGTCCAGGTGCAGGGCGCCTGGACATGGCTGAAGCAGACTCCATCCCGGCCGAAGAATCTTTCCATCCATGGGCTGGTCTGACGCTCATACCCCAGGCAGGACAGGGCATCCGCTCGCAGTGTGTCGATGGAGATCAGGATGATGTCGGGAGGCTGTGGTTTTCCCTCTCGCTGTGGAGGAAAAATCAGCGGCTCACCAAGAAACAGGGGCTGGGGAGGCTGGTGTGCGCCATTGGCTGCCGATTCGAAACGAAGGGTGCATTTCCCATTCACTCCGGCGGGCAAAACAATACGAAATCCACTATCCCAGGCTTTGGCAGCAGCATCCCCAATGGATTCGATGACACGATCAAACACAGGGGTCTCGGATTGGCCCTCGACAAACACACGCAAACGGGCCTGGCCGGAGGCCTGAAGCTGAGCCGGGTTTTGAATCACCGGATAAAATACCAGCTCCGATCCTGGTTCCGCCTGAAAATCAAAGCGAACACTCGAGGGGGTCGGGAGGAACAGGGCGGAACGGACAATGCTGCCGATTTCGACCGATCGAATCCAGCGCTCATCCTCATCATAAACCGCCCAGGGTGAACGGACCGGTGCATTCGAGGGGAGGTTCTGGTCCGACCGGAGCAATTCGGCCACCGGGTTGGCCGGACGGTAACGGAAGCAGGGAGGGGGGTCCTCCCGCTTGAGAAACACCTCGATTGTCGAAGGCTCTGCAATTCGGAAGTTCCGAATGAAGAATGCCGGTACCCCATCCCGTGTGCCATCAAGAACCAGGGTTTGGGTTCCAGCCGCCACACCCTGAGGGGCGAGAGAATACTGCTTCCAGTCAGGCGCATCGATGCTCAGTGCGGTGGTCCAGGAGGATGCCAGAGACAGATTCAACTGGGGAGGATCGACCCTTTCCTTGCGGGCTTCGAAAACAAGCAGGGAGGATGCCGAAAGGATCGGAACCTCAAAACTGAGAATCGGCTGATGAGGGGGCGGGAGAGTGAGGGTGGGGATCTGAAAAGCTTCGCGCCCCTGGTGAATCGGTATCCTGCCGTGGCCTGATCCTCCGTCCCCAGGGAGGGCAGGCGCTGAGTGCCGGAGAGCACCTCGATGGATGGTGTGTCCCGATCGATATCGAGAGCCTGACCAGCGGTATGCAACCCAGTCGCCGGAGAGCGGCCGGGTCTGCCAGCCGGATTTGATTTCCGAGCGGTAATCCCAGAGGGGGGTGCTCAGCTCGATATTCGAGGGCGGCAGTGCCAGCAGGCGAACAAAGCCGGATAGCTTTTCATTGTCCTGGGGGGGGTGCGCGATGCGGCTTTTGAGCCACACAACTCCCGGAATGATGGCGATCAGAGCGAGGATCAGAAGGATTATTTTTTTCATGGAGCCGTTGTGAAAAAACTATAAACATCCTCTCCATGAAGGTAAATGGTGGCCACTGGGGAGCAGGGAAGATGAAATACAGAGCAGTTGGGGCCGGGAGCGACCGGGGGGCACACTGCCCGCCCTCTCCGACCCCCCAATCCATCATTCCTCAACCCCAGACTCCACCAACGACTCCACCTGCACTTATGACGCAGTCGGCAATGTCGTCGCGATTTATAACGCTAACAGTTCAGGGCGAGGCAACGAACTCTACTACTTCACACAAGACGCCTTTGGCAGTGAACTGACAACCTCTCCATTCTCCGGAACAGCATGGTCTACCGCCCGGACCGCGGACAAGGCCACCTTATGCTCCTGTCCAGTTTTTGCCGAGTCGCTCAGTAATACCCGAGCGGGGCACACTGAGGTAACCTTCCTCTCACAGAATCATGAACTTCAACCAGAGCCGCTGGGCCATTCCATTGCTGCTGACCCTGGCTGTGCTGGCGGCCTGCTGGCCGGCGGTCCAGGGTGAGTTTCTCTGGGATGACGGTCTCTATGTCAGCCAGAATGAGGTTCTGCAGGAAAAAGATGGCCTGATCCGTATCTGGATGGAGCCGAAACTGCTTCCGAATTATTACCCTTTGGTGTTTTCCTCCTTCTGGTTCGAATACCGCCTGTGGGGGCAGGAGCCAGGCGGATATCACCTGACCAACATCCTGCTCCATGCGCTCAATTCCCTTCTGGCCTATCTGCTGTTCAAGATCTGGAAAACACCAGCAGCCCTGTTCATTGCCGCTGTATTCGCACTTCATCCGGTGCATGTGGAATCGGTCGCCTGGATTGCAGAGCGCAAAGATGTGCTGTCTTCCTCCTTCTTCCTTGGAGCGATGTGCTGCTGGTCCCGCCTGCTTCAGCAGAGACGGGAGGGCTTTTCACCGGTTTTCACCCTGCTCTTCCTGGGGGCATTGTTCAGCAAGACTGTCACCTGCACCCTGCCGGTTGTCTGCCTGCTCCTGCGAGGTTTGATGGATCCCGAAAAAGGGGCTCTCAGGAAAGAAATCATCCGGCAGATTCCGCTGCTGGCCTGTGGAGCCGTGATGGGAGCTGTCACGGTCTGGTGGGAGAGTGCCCGCCTGGGGGCTGGCGAGGCCGCATCCCATCTCTCTTTCGCAGACAGAATCCTCGCCGCCGGACGAATCCCCTGGTTTTATCTCTGGAAAGTTCTCTGGCCCTCGGGTTTGTATCCGATCTACCCACTCTGGAAGCTCGATCCCGGCCAGCTCTCCCAATGGCTCTTTCCACTGGCCAGCCTGGCGGTGACTGGACTGCTGTGGTTCCTCCGGGCACGGATCGGCTCGATCTGGATCGCCGGGTGGCTGGGATACCTGGCCCTGCTGGGGCCTGCGCTCGGATTTATCGATTTTTCCACGCAGGACCTGTCACTGGTGGCAGACCACTACCAGTATCTTGCCAGCCTGATCCCGATAGCAGCCCTGGGTCTGCTGTTTCAACGGTTGGCTCTGAAAGCGGCCATTCCCCCGGCCCTGGTGCATGGAGCTCAAATGGTGCTATGCCTCCTGCTGGGATGGTTGTCCTGGATTCAGGCAGGCTACTACCGCGATCCGGTCACCTTCTGGAGCCATGGACTCGCAGGAAACCCGGAGTGCTGGGTGCCGCATAACAATCTGGGAGTGGCACTGGCGGAGCGTGGCCGGATCGAGCAGGCCATGACACATTATGCGGAAGCCATCCGGCTCTACCCGGATTTCGCCGAACCGCAGGTGAATCTTGGGAATGCCTATAACAGTCTTGGAAAGATCGACCAGGCTCGTGAAACCTATCTCAAGGCCACGAAAGCCCCCCGCGGGGCTTCGAGCGCCTGGTACCGGCTGGGGCGTCTTTACGACAAGGAGGGGAACCTCCCGAAAGCTGAAGAATCCTATAAGAAAGCTGTTGAGATCCGGCCACGCTACCCGGAGGCACTCAACAGCCTCGGAGTGTTGTATGCTCAAACCGGAAGAACCCTGGAGGCGGCGGAAGCCTTCCAGTCGGTGCTTGAAATTCAACCCCTGCACCGGAATGCTCGAGAGAACCTTCGGATCGCGCAGATGGAATTGAAGAACAACCAGAAAGAACAGATTCCCGAGGCGTCCCCTCGATGAACGGGAACCTTGTGGGGCCACAGGAGATTGTTCAGACCTGGCTGCGGCGCCCTGCCGGGAGGAAGCGGTGGTCGGCCTGATCCGGACTCTGGGCATCTCTCCCTGGCTGGCGCGCATCCTGGCCGGGCGCGGGATCGAGGATCCTCGGCAAGCCCGTGAAATGATCCAGCCGGAACTGTGTCCTTCCCACAACCCCGCCTCGCTTCCCGGAATCGATGCCTTTCTCCAGCGAATCGAAAAAGCCATCCGCAGCCATGACCGCATCATCATCCATGGCGATTATGATGCCGATGGGGTGACCAGCAGCGCTTTGATGCTGTATGCCCTGCAACGCATCGGGCTGGATTGCGAAGTCTACCTGCCAAACCGCTTCGAAAGCGGGTATGGCATCCATCCGGACTGGGTTGAACAACAGAAGGCTTCAGGCTTTCGGCTGATCATCACCACCGATTGCGGATCGACCGCAACCCCTGCCTGCCTCAAGGCCCGTGAGATCGGAATAGATATCATTATCACCGACCACCACACCCCCGATCCGGATCTGCCGGGAACAGCGGCCCATGTGAATCCTCACCTGCCGGATTCCAGGTACCCTTTCAAAGAGCTGTGCGGGGCTGGTGTGGCGCTGAAACTGGCGCAGGCTTTGACTGGTCTGGTCCCCCCCAGCTTCCAGCAGACCTACCGGCAGGAAATGCCGGTCGAGCTGGCCATGATCGGGACCCTGGCGGATGTGATGCCGCTGGTCGGAGAAAACCGCCGCATCGTCATCGACGGGCTTGACCGTGCCCGCGCACAGCCCTCACCCGGCCTGCAGGCTCTTTTCGGCAAACCCGCCTGCAGGCGGCAACTCTCAATGCTGAAGCAATTACTTTCCAGGTTGCGCCACGGCTGAATGCAGCCGGCAGGCTCCAATCTCCACAGATCGCATTTGAACTTCTGATCGAAAAAGACCCGGTGCGTGCGCAACAGCTGGCAGCTCAGCTGGAATCGGCCAATGATCAGCGAAAAAAATCGCCTCGCAGGCTGCCGAATCCGCATTCGAGCGTCTGCGTGCACAGCCCCGTGAAGGTGCTGTGATCCTTGCCGACAG
>LMZT01000033.1 GCA_001567115.1 Candidatus Hinthialibacteria bacterium OLB16
TCGGGGCTTTCTCGAAAGGTCTCGAGCAGCTGGAAGGTCTTCAGGATCATCGGGACCAGGTTGTTTTTGAGGGTGTCGTTCTGAACCATAATTCCCCTGTTATATTTTCTGACAGCGGGGGTATTATGCCTTTCTGGAAACAGGGATTCAATGAGACAATTCGGCGATAAAAGCCATTCACCAGGTTTTTCGCCGAGGCGAATGATTTCCATATTCAAAAATCAAGTTTCATATGATAAAGTTCCCCGTGAAGTTTGCAGGAAGAATTGCAACCAATCCCTTGAAAGGACCTCTGAAGACCCGATGAAGGTCATTGTGACGGATTTTATTGAATCGAATCTGGCTTGGGAACAGGACCTGTTCCAGCAACAGGGGATCGATTTTTATCCATTCCAACTTAAGTATGCGTCAGAAGAAGAGCTGGCAGCGGCGGGATCGGATGCGGATGTGGTGATCGTCAACATGGCACCGATTTCCGAGCAAGTGATCGCAGGATGGACTCGATGCAGCCTGGTGATCCGCCATGGGATCGGCTATGACAATGTGGATGTGGAGGCACTGAGCCGGCGTGGAATCCCCCTGGTCAATATCCCGGATTATTGTGTGGAAGAGGTAGCGGAGCAGACCATCGCTCTGATCCTGTCACTGGGAAGGAAAGTGGCGTTCAGCCGGATGATCCTGGAGGCTTCAGTTCAACGTGGGAGCTGGGATTTTTCGGATATCTACCCGATTCATCGGATGCGTGGCCAAACCCTCGGCATTATCGGCTGCGGCCGCATCGGAAGCCGTGTCTATGAGAAGCTGAAGGAGTTTGGATTCAAATTCGCCTTCTGTGATCCTTACCTCTCCAACACCAGAAAGAATGCCATGGGGATCAGAACAGAACCACTTGATGAGGTTCTGGTTCGGTCGGATTTCATTACTCTGCACACTCCATTGAACAGTGAAACAGAGATGTTGATCAACGAAAAAACGCTCAGGCTGATGAAGCCATCCGCTTATCTGATCAACACGGCGCGTGCGGGACTGATCGATCAGAACGCCCTTGTATGTGCCCTCAAAGAGGGTCGAATCGCGGGTGCAGCATTGGATGTTTTTATCCCGGAGCCGCCTCTTCCTGAGGAAGAGCTCCTGGGAATGGAGAATGTCATTCTGACACCCCATTTATCCTGGTGTTCAGTCGAATCGGAGCAGACCATTCGCGAAAAGATTGTCGATCAGGTTCTCCGTTTCCGGGATGGCCATTCGCTCGACAATATTGTCAACTGGGAGGCACTGAAATTACTGGAGGCTCCTCGATGAAGCCAGCACACACCTCACCGGTCATCGCCTCGCTTCCCGGCTCGAAATCAGATGAGTTGCTGAAGGCCTGGGAAAAATATGAGGCACAGACA
>LMZT01000034.1 GCA_001567115.1 Candidatus Hinthialibacteria bacterium OLB16
GCCCCGGGTGTTTCTGCGAAGCGGCACGCGCTGTCGTGCAGATCCTTTCAAATCCCGGTTCTGCACCGCCAGCTGGGCAAACAGGCACGTGAACGGATCGAACAGCATTTCCACAGTGATCTCATTGCCCGGCAATATGAAGAACTTTATCAATCGGTCCTCAATGGAAAAAGCCAGGGGTGCCATTGACCCCTTCGTCTTTCCTCATATTCCAATCCGCTTCTTCATCTCCTGGACCAGCGTTTGCGCTTCGGTCAGATCCGGCGCTCGGCAATGATGCGCAGAATCGGTTCCGTGTTGGATGGGCGCAGGTGGATCCAACGGTCCTTCCAGATCCACTTCAGGCCATCCAGTCGATCCACTTTTGCCTCGGGCCACCATTTTTCTGCCGAAGCCTGAAGGTCCTCCCACAAGCCATCACGGGATGCGAATTTGGTTTTCACCATGATCGCAGGTGGATAAGTGGCAATCATCTCCGAGAGGGTCTTTCCCTCCCGTGCCAGCAGGTCCAGAACCAGAATGGCTCCCGAAAGAGAATCACGCCCCGGTTGCACCTTCGGAAAGATCACTCCGCCATTTCCTTCACCGCCGATAGCCGATCCGGTCTGATTCAGCAGATCCACCACATGGGATTCGCCGACTTTGGATCGATGCATCTCTGTCTTGTGCTTGGCCGCAACCGCATCCAGCACCAGGGTGCTCGAAAGATTGGCCGCCAGCCCCCTGCCTCCCCGACCAAGAACCGCATCAGCCGCGAGCACCAGTGTGTATTCTTCGCCTACCGGGATCCCCTTCTCAGAAACCAGCGCAAGGCGATCCGCATCCGGATCGACCGCCATTCCCAGATCGGCTTGATTCTCCTGGACAACCTTGCCGAGCTGCCCGAGGTTCTCGGGGAGTGGTTCCAGCCCCCGGGTGAACCGTCCATCCGGTTCAGTGTCCAGCTCGATGACCTCCACTCCGGCCTCACGCAAAACTCTTGGCAGTGCCCTTCCGCCAACACTCCGGCAGCCATCCACAGCCACTTTGAACTTCCGTGAACGAATCCCCGCCGGATCCACCTGCCTGAACAGCAGATCGATATGGTCCCGCAAAGGATCATCGAGAATTTCGAGGCTTCCCCCAGGCGCATAGGCTGCCTCATTCAGGCCGGGAGGCTGGTTCCAGGCCGGCTCGAGGATCGAATATTCCCCGGGAGACAGAATCAGCCCCTGGCTGTTGAAAAACTTGAGGGCATTCCATTCGAGAGGGTTATGGCTGGCAGTCAGCATCACTCCTCCAGCCGCCTGATGGGAACGGATCAGGACCCCGACAGTGGGAGTTGGAATCAGGCCCGCAACCCATACTTTTCGCCCGGCATAATGAAGAATTCCGGCAAGCAGCTGCATCAGACCCTCACCATGCGGGCGTGCATCGCGTGCCAGAATGATTCCCCCTTTTGGCAGGGTTTTTTCCCAGGCCGCTGTCCAGCTGAGCAGGGCGTCGGGGGTGAACGATTTCCCAACGACGCCCCGGATTCCACTGATACTGATTTTCAAGTCATCCATGCTTTTTTCATCCCTGCTTTTCTTTGTATGCCTGCGCACGTTTTTCGCGCGTGGTGGTGCGGGATTTCCACCAGTAGAAATCATGCGGCTGCTCCAGCTTCCGGGCGGGAGTCTGAAATACCATGATATAAGCCCGGCGCACTCCCTGTGTGCGGTTTGGCCCGGCATAATGCATGGTCCGGGAATGATGGATGGTTGCACCTCCGGCTTTGAGCGGGCAGACCACCGCTCCCGAAGGATCCACTTCATCCACCTCAAGCCCATGCACACGGGGGTCATTGCCGATCGGATGATGCGGCTTGAGCTCCCAGAGGTGGCTCCCTGGGATAAAATGCAGGCACCCATTTTCCTGTGTGGCCTCCTGGAAAGGAATCCACACACTCACCGCATTGTAGTGGGAGGCCTCATCCCAATAGGCTTCGTCCTGGTGCCAGGGAGTTTCAGCGCCGTATCCCGCCGGCTTGAGGATGGCATGATCTCCACTGAAAAAGGCATCCTCTCCCAGCAGCTGGCGTGTGATCGCCAGTGCACGTTCACGCGCCTTGAGTGTTTCGAACTCGGGGGCATACCGGGCCGGTGACAGAATCTGAGGGAGCGCCGCTGGCTTTTCATCCTCATCGGCGCCGGCCAGGTCAAACTCATTTCCCTCCTCGCGCCCTGTGCGGGCCTCGAAGATTCTGTCGTAAACTTCACGTGCAAATGCCAGTTCGCTCTCCTCCAGCAGGCGGTCGATTACCAGGTACCCTTCGCGATGGAAAAAGGCAATCTCTTCTGGAGTTAAATTGCTTTTCGGCAGGCTCATTCCGATCCTCCTGGAAAAAATTCCCGGGTCAGTCCCTGCTGTGCCCAAGGGGTGTTAGTATAGGAAAGAAATCGTGAAACGCACAGATCAACTCAAATCGATCAGGGAGTAAAAAAATGACTGTTTTTCGTTTTATTCTGCCATGCCTGCTGGCCGCACTGGTGACTGGAGGACAGCCAACTATGGGAAAAGTGCTCGATTCCGAATTCATCAAAGTTTCTTCGGACCAACGTTCATTTATTGGAAAGGAGAGTGGTGAGCGGTTCATCCCCTGGGGTTCGAATCTGGTGCTGCGCTCCAAAGATGACCTGAACATTTTCGGGCCGCGTTACACCCCGGAAAGGTATGAGCAGATTCTCATTGCCTGCCAGAACCTGAAGATCAACCTGCTCAAGGTTTTTCTGCCGATTTCAAATGTCCTGCCGGATCCCCAGCCGGTGGGAGGGTGCCAGATCGCACCCGGCTATATTGAGAATCTGATCAACTTTCTCGATCTATGCCAGAAGCATGAAATCCGTGCGGTGGTGACATTGACTGAGTGGGGCGGGAATGGAGTTAAATGGTGGCATGATGGTGGCCAGTACTGGGGGAGAAGCCCCTGGAAAACCGACCCCGGCATCGATTCTATCGATGTGCTGCGCCACTTCTGGCTCACCCTGGCCTCCCAGTTGAAAACTCATCCGTCGGTTTTTTCATACACCCCCGCCGTGGAGTGGACCCTGCCCGCCTCCAATCTGACCTGGTTCCCACCGGATGGCTCCTCCTCAGTGGTCTCAAGCCCTCAGGGGATTTTTTACTGGCGGGCCTGGCTGATGGCCAAATATAAAACTCTGGAAGGTCTGAATACCTCCTGGGGGACTCAGCTGGCCTCCTGGAATGATGTTCAGCTTCCCAATTATGAGTACATTTCCTCTGCCAGAAAGTACAAATCTCCCGACAACCAGATCCTCGATTACCAGAACTTCAGGGATTGGTCGACTCTGCGTTATTTCAAGCCTCAAATCGAGGCGATCCGCCAGGCTGATCCGAATCATCTGGTCACCATCAGCAACCACATGCGATTCTGGAATCTGTGGGAAGGGGCCGCATTCGGATTTCTGGGAGCGACTCCTTTCGAGCAGAAGAAGTGGGTCGATTATGTCACCTTCCATGCCAATTTCAGCGAAACCGATCCAGAACCCGGCAGGACCGATGAGGAGATTGTGCGTTATGCCACAGTCCTGGCCAGGTTTTGTGACATCGGTGTGCCCCGCCCACTCATGCTCGAAGAATTTGTTTTCGCATCCACCAATCCACAAAGGGTCGCCGAAGTTCAGAGCAAGATTCTCCAGGGGACCCTCGCGCATGTTTCCGGCTGGACCACCTGGTATCTCCAGTTTCCAGAAAACCCCCAGCAGGGTGCCGACCCGGTTGATCTCCCGGTGGAGAGCAGCTGGCTGGATTCCAACCTGAACCCGACCCCCTGGGGATTGGCTGCGGCCGCGCTGGCCGAAGAGGTGATCCCTTCTCAGATCGGCTGGAAACCTCCCATCGAGGTTGTTCCAGTCTCACGGCGGGATTCTCTGGTTCCTAAATCGCTTTCTCTGCTGACAAGGCATATTAAAGACTGGGCCAGGCGGTCAGATTTGACCGGTTATAACGCACCCCATGAGCCGGATCTGGATATCCTCCTCGATGGGGATCCCTATCCCATCCTGGACAACCAGCCGGATCATTCGCATGTCTCGGATTGGCAGAATCAGGCACCCCAGGGGGATTCGTCTCCTTCAGGCGGCACAGGGATAAATGCCGGCCAGTAGATTCCGTTCCTCTCCCTGGGCCGAGGGGTGTGCTGTGGTTCTGGCAACCATCCTCGGACTGGCCGTGTTCGGGCGCGCCTTCGGACCCTACTGGGATTCCTGGTATTACTTTCACCATGCAGAGCCATTCAGCCGCTGGCTGGCCTCCTGGTGGACTGGTGAATCGGTCCCCCCTCTTTCGGACTTTCGGGCTTATTTCCCCGAAGAGGACATGCACCCCCCCCTGATGGTCTATGGGGCCGGTTTCTTCCATGCCTTTTTCCACCCTCTGCTTGGCCATCTGGGGTCCTGCCGGCTGATCATCATCTGTTTTTCGGCCTTGTGGTGCGGGGCCTTTTTATCTCTTTCTCCGAAGCCGTGTGGGCGGGATGCTCGCTCTGAGTGGGTTGGCATTGCTTGCGGGCTGCCCGCGCTTCTGGGTTCATGCGGTTCTTCTGAACATCGATGGGCTGGTGGCCTCGATTTACGGGCTGGCTTTGCTTTCCTTCCGGCTGTGGGACCGCGGCTGGCAGGGAAAGGCAGTGATCTGGTTCATTCTCACTCTGGGATTTCTCACAAAACTTCAGTCCTTTTATCTGATCCCGATCCTGGGGGTGTGGGTAGCGGTGTGCAGCTGGAAGGCCCGCTCCGCTGAACCTGTGGCGTCCAGGTGCCAAGCCGCTTTCGTTCAGTGCCTCAGCGCCGGTGGGGTGGTTCTGCTGGCCCTGCTGGCCGCTTTTCTGGCCTGGCCGGCTCTGTGGATTGATTTTCCGGATGGGCTTTATCGCTATATCCGTTTTATCACACGCCACAGCAATGTCCCTGTGCTTTGATTTCGGGACCCTGTACAAAGGGGATTCCATCCCCCCCCTGGCATTACCCCCTGGCTGTACACAGTCCTGGCTCTGCCTCCCTTGCCGGTTCTGCTCATTCTCTCAAGAGCTGTTCGGAAGGCGTGGAACCGGTGCTCCGGGAAAACACACCACCCAAGTCCTGTGGATCCCCTGTTGTGGATGGGGTTCCTCACTCCCCTCCTGGTCAGTTCGCTCCCCTTCGCTCCCAAATATGATGAGGTTCGCCTGCTGCTGCCGGCCTATGGCCCCATGTTCCTGCTGGCAGCCCAGGAGCTGGCCTGGTGGTTTGGATGCTTTGAAGAAGCTGTCAAAGCCAGAGTCCGCTTCCCTTACCGGAGGTTGATTCTTCTGGGGGTGACGGTGCTGATCCTGCTTCCCTCGATCCGGATCTACCCCTTCAACCTGGTCTATTTTTCCCCACTCATCGGAGGGGTTTCAGGCGCGAGAGAAAAGGGGTTTGACCTCGAGTATCTGGGAGTATCAATGCACCTCCTCAATCCCACCCTTCAGAAGGTCGCTCGTGAGGGGGATGTCCTGCTGCTCGCCGGATGCAATGCCCTGGTTTATGAAAAAGGCCCGGAGGGCTGGCCTCCCATTCCCCCGGGCCTGTTTCCGGTGGATTTCAAAATGCTGAGAGAAATATCCTTCGAGAAACGTTCAGTATTCGCGATCCTCAGCAGCCGTTATGGGGATCTCGGCCCGGAGGCCCATCTCGTCCTTGATAAACTCCCTGCTCTGGCAACTGTGGCATTCAATGGGGAACGTCTGTTTTCACTGCATCGGATCACCCCGGAGTTTGTCCAGCAGCTCCCCGGAGAACTCCTCAACAACAGCAGCAGATATCGGAGCCTTCGCAGAGTCTTTAAGGCGGGCAGGGAACCTGGAAGGAGTGGATCAGGCCAGATGTTCCAGCCAGCAGGGCAGCCAGGGAGGCTGATCCAGATCATTCCTTTCGAGGAGTTCGCGGTCCATCAGGATTTTATGGGGCGTACCGGTGGTGATAACCTGCCCATGGTTCATCAGGACCACCTGGTCACACAGTTCCAGAATGATTTCATAATCATGCGTGGCAATGATCTGAGTGACTGGGGTTTCTTTCAGCAGCTTGATTATCTCCCGGCGCCCTCGTGGATCGAGGTCATTGGTCGGTTCATCGAACAGCAGCAGCTCGGGCCGTGTGGCCAGAACAGAAGCGAGCGCCACTTTGCGCTTCTCGCCGCCGGAAAGATGCTGCGGGATGCGTTTTTCATATCCATGAAGTCCGACATGAGCGAGTGCCTGGCCAGCCATTTCCTGCGCTTCATGCCGTGCCAATCCCATCTGCAGAGGGCCGAATAAAACCTCCTCGAGAACATTGGTGCAGAACAGCTGGTCTTCCGGATTCTGGAACAGGAACCCGATTTTTCTGCGAAGGTGGCTGGGGTCCCCATTGCAATGAACCGGCATGCCCAGCACTTCGAGGCGTCCTCCCGAGGGTTGGATCAGTGCATCCGCCAGCAGAAGGAGGGTCGTTTTCCCGGCTCCATTCGGACCGATCAGGCCCACACGCTGCCCGGATTCGATCTCCAGGTTCACTCCATTCAATCCGGGGGTCCCATCCGGATAAGTGTATGTCAGCTGATACGCGGCAAAGGCTCTCAAAACACCCTCCGGTCAATCGAAACCAGGACCAGCCCGATGAATGAAAACAGAGCACACTTCAGCCAGTCCATTGGCAAGAATGCCTGGGCTTCTCCAGGCGGGAAAGTCCCCTGATACCCTCGTGCTTTCATGGCCATCAGGACTCTTTCAGCCTGGTCGAATGAGGTGACCAGCAGCATCCCGACCTGGACCCCAATGACACGCAGGGAATCCAGATTGAAGCGTGGGATGAATCCACGGGACTTGAGGGCTGTGTGCATCCGGTGCACCTGCTGCAGGTAAACACAGGTGTAACGGTGAGTGAACATCGCCAGATTCACCAGCCGGCTGGAAAGCCCGATCTGCCTCAGGGATCCCAGCATCCGGGGAAACGATGTGTCGGCCATCATGGGGAACAGGAGCATTGCAACTCCCAGCGCACGAGCCACAACCAGGCCTGCCTCTGCCAACCGTTGCGCTTGAAAGCCAACTGTAAAACCATGCACCTCCTCCCATGACAGGTGGACTGGAATCAGCACAAACAGGGGAGCGAGGAAGAGAAGCAGCCACCTCACCTTGCACCAGACCTGGCGGATGGAAAAACCTGCCGCCAGGCTCAGCAGGAGGGCAAGCACACACCCCGCCAGGCGCAAAACAGGTGGCTCAGGAATGCTTGGGACAGGATCAGGCACAGGCAGCCCAGGAAGCGGCAGGCGGGGTTCCATCCCTGGATGAACAACAATCCCTTCGAGGGTTCAGGATTCATGTGGATATTGTCTTGCGCTCATGGTTTTTGAGCCACCAGTTCCCGATGGATGCCAAACCGAGGATGTATCCGATCCCGGAGATTATCGCCATCCAGGGCGTTTTATCCCCTGGCAGGGCCACGGAATCAGCCGCTGCCGCCTCCGGTTTCTGTGAAGCCGCCAGCATGCTGAACCCGGCTTGACATGCCCCAGCTCCAGCGCCTGGCTCAAGCTGGCGGGATCGATCGACATGCGCAGACGATGCCCCATCGCATCCTTGACAATCAAACGATGCGGAAGTCTGAGATCAGGTGAAAAAAACAAGGCTCCCTGAGCATCTGTCGTTCCAGAAAGGATGACACTGTCTGAGGCATTCACGATCCACCAGGGCTGCCCGGCCATGGGATCCCCGCCGCTGTAATGGGCATCCACCCTCACCTCGATGGTTTCGATGGTCAGCTCCCCATTCACACCATGTCCGAAGGATTCGCTCATTGAATACATCAGTAACCCGGCAGAAAGAACAGGTAGAACCGCTCTGGCAAGTTTCATTGCAGCATCTCCGGCTTGACTTTCAGGAGGAAAGAAACCACAAAAGCAGTCACCACTCCCTCGATCAAGATAATCGGTATATGGGCAACCACCAG
>LMZT01000035.1 GCA_001567115.1 Candidatus Hinthialibacteria bacterium OLB16
ATTCAGGCGCGACGCATGGTTCAGGACCCACGCCTGGATCGCCTGATTCGGGATACTATTGCCGAATTGATTTCCACCCAGGCGGAGGATGGATATCTGGGGCCATTCCGGAAAGAGGAACGTTTGCTTAAACATTGGGATCTGTGGGGGCATTATCATGCCATCACTGCATTGCTGATGTGGTATGAAGACACCGGAGATGTGGAAGCACGGGACTGCGCTGTCCGTGCCGGAGATTGTGTGTGCGGGGTTTATCTCGATACCGACCGCCGCCCGCTGGAGGCTGGCAGCGATGAAATGAATCTCTCGATTCTGACCGCCATGGGTAGGCTTTACCGCCACACCGGCAATGAACGCTACCTCCAGATGATGCGCAAAGTCGAAAAGGACTGGGAGAAGGCGGGAGATTATTTCCGCCAGGGACTGGCGGGGGTGGATTTTTACAAAATCCCGCGTCCACGCTGGGAGAGCCTGCATGACATTCAGGGGCTGGTCGAGCTTTACCGGATCACAGGAAATGAGGATTACAAGACTTCGTTTGTCAACCTGTGGAGGAGCATCCAGCGCCTCGACCGGCATAACACCGGCGGCTTTTCGACGGGGGAACAGGCAGTCGGAAATCCCTACACCCCAGGTGCAATCGAAACCTGCTGCACCACCGCCTGGGCGGCGCTTTCACTGGATATGCTGCTCCTTACAGGAGAATCTGCCGCTGCCGACGAACTGGAGTGGTCGCTCTATAACAGCATCCTCGGCTCCCAGCATCCCAGCGGGCGCTGGTGGACTTACAACACCCCGATGGATGGCAAGCGTGAAGCTTCGGCGCATACCATTGTTTTCCAATCCCGCGCCGGAACTCCGGAGCTGAACTGCTGTTCAGTCAATGCCCCTCGCGGGCTGGGGATGATATCCGAGTGGGGTGTGGTGGGAGACAGCACAGGCACAGTTGCCTTGAACTATTATGGCCCGATGGATGCGCATCTGTCGCTTCCTGGGAACGATAAAGAGAGCCTGGATCTGCATGTCGATTCCGAATATCCCTGCCCGGGAGTGGTCACGGTTGAGGTGGGGCTGGAGAAGGCGGCGAAATTTTCCCTCAAACTGCGGATTCCAGCCTGGTCGAAAAAGTCCCGTGTGATCCTGAATAATCATGAGATTGGAACCCCTGATGCCGGGACATACTTCACCCTCGATCGTGAATGGCGCCCCAAGGACCGCATCGAAATCTATTTAGACTTTTCCCTGTGGACCTGGATCGGGGATGGAGATGCACTCGGAAAGGTGAGTCTATACCAGGGGCCATTGCTGCTCGCTTTTGACCAGAGGGACAATGAATTTGACTGCGATGCCATCCCGGCCCTCGATTACCGAAACCTGGAATCCAAAGACCTGAAGCCAGAAGGGAAATTCCCTCCGCTGATTCTCAAGGAATTCACTGGAGTGGATGGCCAAAAGGTCCGGTTGCGGGATTATGCCACCGCGGGGGCGGCGGGAACCGAATACCATTCCTGGCTGCCGATACAGAATGCGCCCCCGCCTCCATTCCACCTCCTCGAGCCAGGCGATCAGGCGCGGATCCCCAAAGGGCCGGTCAAGCTCACATGGGTCGGCAGCAAACAGGCCGGTCAGCTCACCTATCTGGTCGAGATCAGTGAGGAGGATACCTTTTCAAAACCGGTTGTCAGCGAGGATGGAATTCAACGGAATTATCTGATCCTGCGCAAGGAGCTCGAGCCAGGAAAAACTTATTACTGGCGTGTGACCTCCCGAAATGATCAGGGAGCCAGTCCCAACGAGGGAGGTCCGCGTGCATTTACAGTCGATCCCAGCCTGGAAAATCCATTCATTGACCATCCAGCCCTGCTGGACTTTCGGGATGATGGCCTGGTGGCTGGATCATTCCTGGATGGAGATGGAACTCCGGTTTATGGCTATCTCGAGCAGGCCAGGAAGGTTGAGCCTGCCAAGGATCGATCCGGCAAAGATAACGGGGCGGTTGCATTCAAAGGTGAAGGAATGCTGCGATATAAAACTCCGCCATTTCCCTCAAAAGAATACTCATTCACCGCCTGGGTGTGTGTCGATGAATATCCAGTCGGCAGAATCGGGCAGATCTTCAGCGCCTGGGCCAGGGGAGGGGATGACCCTCTGCGTGTCCTGGTGGAGGGCGATCACCTCTTTGCACGGATCGAAGGGGCCGGGAACTGGGGAACCCCTGGAATCAAGGTTCCCAAAGGGGAATGGATTCATCTGGCGGCAGTCAAGCGGGGCGGGCATCTGGAGATCTGGGTCAATGGAAAAAAAGCCGCTGAATGCGGTGCGCCCGGAGAGCTGCTGAATTCGGCCTGTGAGGCATTTGCGCTGGGAGGAAATCCATTCCATACCGGGAATGAGTTTTTGTGGGCAAGATCGATGACTTCGCCCTGTATGCCCGTGCCCTTTCGGATGAGGAGATTGCCCGAATTCATACCCAGGGCCTGCAGCTCGAGAAAAACTGATGGATGGCAAGCGGATCCGCTTCGGGTTGATCGGTGGAGGCTTGATGGGCCGGGAGTTTGCAACCGCTCTGGCTCGCTGGTGTCAGATTCAGGAATTGGAGGCACAGCCCGAGCTGGTGGCGGTATGCAGCGGCCATGAAACTTCACTGGCCTGGTTCCGGGAAAATTTACCGAACCTCCGTTTGGCCACCACCCGGTATGAGGACCTTCTGGCGGATTCCGGGATCGATGCCATCTACTGTTCGGTTCCCCATCACCTGCATGAGGCGATGTATGTGGCGGTCATCGAGTCCGGCAAGCATCTTCTGGGTGAAAAGCCGTTCGGGATCGATCTGGAAGCGAATCGCAGGATCCTCGAAACATCATCCAGGCATCCGAAAGTGGTGGTTCGCTGTGTGTCCCAGTTTCCCTTTTTTCCGGGAGCCCAGCGGATCTGCCGGCAGGCCCGGACCGAGGGTTTTGGACAGATCCTGGAGGTCGAAGCCGGTTTGCTGCATTCATCCGACTTGAACCCCGGCAAACCGATCAACTGGAAGCGCATCCAGGCATTCAATGGCGCCTATGGGTGCATGGGGGATCTGGGGCTGCATGTTCTTCACCTGCCGCTTCGGTTGGGATGGTACCCACGGAATGTGCGCGCCTTTCTTTCGGACATTGTTCATGAAAGGCCGGATGCAGCGGGTGGGATGGCCCCCTGCGATACCTGGGACAATGCGGTGCTGTTTTGTGAAGTCCATGCCAATGGATCGCAGTTCCCGATGATACTCAAGACCCAGCGCATCGCCCCGGGGGAAGGCAACACCTGGTACCTGTCCATCAAAGGAACCCGATCATCGATCCGATTCAGCACCAAGTTTCCAAAGACCCTCGAGACTTTAGTGTATGATTCAAATGGCCCTCAGGCCTGGCAGCAGGAGGATCTTGGGTCACAGTCGGTTTACAAGACCATCACCGGAGGGATTTTTGAGGTGGGATTTGCGGATGCTTTCCAGCAGATGGTGGCGGCCTTCTGTCATCAGGTTGTTGCGGGGAACCAGGCACAGCTGCCCTTCGGGTGTGCCACCCTCGAAGAGACACGCATGCACCACGAAATCCTGACTGCTGCGCTTGCATCCCATGCCCGCAGCCAGGTGGTTCCACTGCCGCCTGCCTGAAAATTACCGGCTGGCAAAGCAGGGTCCGGGACTGAATGGGGCGATCCAGGGATCCAGGAGAAAATCGGCATGTTTCTGGGAATCGATGTTGGCACCACTGTGCTCAAGGCAGGGTTGTTCGATCCGGCCGATGGAAAGTGTCTGGCGTTTCAAACCTGCCGCCTGCCTCTTCTGAAAGGGGATCCGGAAGCCCGCGAGCAGGATCCGAAAGCCCTGCTCAGGCTGCTGGACCGAACTCTGTCCGATCTGAAAAAGCAGGTGGGGTCAGCCTGGGCGGAGGTGTGTGGAATCGGCCTGGCCACTCAGGGTGGCAGCACCCTGATCGTGGATCGTGCGACCGGCGCGCCGAAGACCCCCCTGATTCTGTGGAATGACCCGCGGGCCTTTGATGAATTCCGCCGGATTCGTGAAAGCCATCCGCCAGAATACTGGCGTTCCTTTTCGCTTCGGGATGAACCCGGCATGGGCCTGGCACGCCTGGCAGGCCTCCGTAAGACATCTCCGGAGTTATTCACGGAAGGGAACCTGTATGTCGGGGCTGGCGAGTTAGTCTATCATCATCTGACCGGGGAGTGGCGGCAGGACCCCTGCCATGCCCTTCAGACCGGTTGTTACGATGCGGTCAACAACTGTCTGACAAAGATTCCCTTGGATACCCTCGGTGTTGATCTCAGCTTCTTTGCGCCGCTCAGGGATCCCAAACCTGTCCTGCCTCTGTCTCCAGCTGCTGCCGGGCGGATGAATCTCAATGCGGGGATTCCGGTGGCCGGGCCTTATATCGACCAGGAAGCAGGGTTTCTG
>LMZT01000036.1 GCA_001567115.1 Candidatus Hinthialibacteria bacterium OLB16
CCTGTGAAGAGATGATCGCCCGGCTGGAGAAAGATCGGGCCGCCTGGCGGTCAACCCCGGCCCTTCCAGCCTCATCGCAACACACCTGCCACTATGGGGTTCAGGATCATCTCCCGATTTTTCACCGGAAGGCTTTGGCGGATCATCGATTCCAGTCCGCATACCAGGTGGATTCCGAAATGGATTTCCAGGCATGGCGCACAGCCGCTCGATCACAGATTCTTGAAGCCTTTCAAGACCGGCTTCCAGGCTGCCCCTTTGAGCCTGTGCTGATCTGTGAAGAGGATCGAGGCACATACACCGCTCAAAAGGTGGCCTTCAATCTTTCTCCCGTGGAACGGGTGGCTGGGTACCTCCTGATTCCAAAAGGGAAAGGAACTCATCCAGCCATCATTGCCCTGCATGACCATGGTGCCCATTTCAGTATCGGAAAAGAAAAGGTCATTCGGCCTGTCGGGGAGTCCGCGGAATGCATCCGGGATGCCTCCGAGTGGGTAGCTGGATTGTATGGGGGAAGGTTCATTGGAGACGAGCTGGCGCAACAAGGCTATGTGGTGTTCGCGATGGATGCCCTGTACTGGGGATCGAGAGGCTCCAGAGAGGAGGATCCCTATGCTCGCCAGCAGGCCCTGGCTTCCAATTTGTTTCAACTTGGAATGTCCTGGGCGGGAACCATTGTGCAGCAGGATCTGCGGAGTGTCGAATTTGTCCGCAGCCTGGCGCAGGTCGATCCAGAGCGGATCGGGGCGGTAGGTTTATCGATGGGAGCCAACCGTGTGTTTCACCTGCTGGCTGCCACAGACCATGTCCAGGTGGGTGCCGCCATCTGCTGGATGACCACCACACGCGGTGTCCTGCAGCCCGGGAACAATCAGACACTCGGCCAGTCGGCCTTTTCCATGCTTCACCCGGGCCTTCGCAGCCGGCTCGATTACCCGCATGTGGCCGCTGCCACCTGCCCCAGACCGATGCTGTTCTATTGTGGCGAACAGGATGCCCTCTTTCCTGCAGATTCTGTTAAAGAAGCCTTTCAATACCTTCGCGGGGTCTGGGATCATGCAGGTGCCGGAGAAAGCCTCATAACTCAATGCTGGCCAACCGGCCATGTTTTTTCAGTGGAGATGCAGGATAAAGTTTTCGAATTTATGGGTCGGCACCTGAAAAACAGGGATTGATCCCGCTTGATGCTGGGATTTACCAATTGAGATCATTTTGGTGTATCTTAAGCAATCTTGCCGATGGTTCCGGCCTGTTTGTAATGACAGCCTGTAAGTGATTTTCGGAATTGGGTGAATATGCTGATTCATTATTCCTGCCGTCATTATCGTGGCGATGTCCCTTGTCTGCCGAATAAGGAACGAGGCAGGGAATGCCCCACCTGTGAGGAGTTCGACCCGATCACGGATCGAATTGCGCTGATCAAACTGGGTGCTCCCGGGGATGTTCTGCGCACAACCTCCCTGCTGCCTGGAATTCGACGGCACTGGCCGGGTTGTGAAATCACCTGGCTGACTCGCCTTGATTCGGCTCCTCTGCTCCAGAACATCGGCATCGATCGAATCCTGACACTGGAGGAAGAGGGTGTGCTTCAGATGCTGGGGGAGAAGTTCGATGTGGTCATCAATCTCGATAATGACCCTCTGGCAGCAGCCCTGGCAACCCAGGAACGTTCTTTGCGGCATCTGGGATTTGTTCTGGATGACCAGGGGCGGATTATCGGGGATTGCCCCGAGGCGCAGCAATGGCTGGAGATGGCCTGTTTTGACCGTTTGAAAAGGGAAAACCAGGATACTTACCAATCCCACATGCGCCGGATCATCGGCCTCTCCCCGGCCTGGATTGATCCCATTCAAATCTGTTTTTCGGAAACAGAACTGGCAGCTGCCGATGAGAAAATGAAAGGCCTGGGAATGGCCGGCGCCTGCCCGATTGCTTTCAACACAGGGACAGGATCGCGCTGGAAAACAAAGCGCTGGCCGCAGGAACGGTTCCTCGAGCTGGCTTTTCTCCTCGCCCCGCATTCCAGTGGGGGAAAAATCCTGTTGCTGGGAGGCCCGCTCGAAGAAGAGGAGAACCGCATTCTCGCGCTGGAGAGGCCGGACCTGTTTGTGGCTTCAGGCGCACTCCCCATTCGCCATTTCATGGCGCTGGTATCGCGGTGCGGCCTGGTTGTTACAGGAGATACCCTGGCTCTTCACATCGCCCTCGGATGCGGGATCCCGACTGTGGCCCTTTTCGGACCCACCTCCGCAGCTGAGATCGAAGGCACAGGCCCATTCATTAAAATCAACTCACCGGTATCATGCCGCCGTTATTACTCACGCACCTGTGATGAAAGCCCCTGCTGCATGGAAACCATCACGGCCCGCATGGTTCATGAACAGATCGTTTCCTCCGGGTGGCTGGACCATCATCCAGCAACAAGTGGCTGCGGGGCAGAAAAGGAACAGGCTTCATAATGTCAAGACTTGCAGCCGCATGGCTTCTGCTCATACAGACCTTTGCACTGACTGTTCCTTGCGTTTATTTCATTCGTTACCTCGGAAGAAAAGTCGGTTGGGTGGACAAACCCAATGAGCGCAAAGTCCACTCAATTCCGGTGGTGACCATTGGAGGCCTGGGGATTTTTCTGGGCCTGTTCCTGAGCTTTGTCCTGTTTACATTCTGGCAGGATTGGGTCCGTGGACCGCTCGATTCACCCCTGGTCCGTTACAAGGAACAGGTACATCTGTGGCTTCTGTTCGCTGCCAGCCTCATCCTCGTGGCGATCGGAGTCTGGGATGATCTCAAAGATTGCAATCCTTTTGTCAAACTCGGGTTCCAGATTCTGGCGGCAGTGGTGTTTGTCGGATTTCGTGTGACCTCGGGAAAATCCTGGCGCTTCGATGATCTGCCCTTGCAGTTATTTCTGTTCGACATGCTGCTCCTGACCGGCTGGATGGTTCTTTTAATGAATGCCATCAACCTGATCGATGGGCTTGATGGGCTGGCTGCAGGGACAGTCGGCATCGCGGGATTCTGGCTGCTGCTCTCCAACAGTCCGATGGATAATCAGTTCCTGACCTGGGTGGCGGCGATGCTGGTGGGTGGATGCCTGGCCTTTCTGGTTTTCAACTTCAATCCAGCCAGCATTTTCATGGGAGATACAGGCGCTCTTCTTCTGGGATTCTGGCTGGGGGCGGGTTCCAGCGAGGGGGACTTCATGAAGTTGTCAGGATTGATCCTTGCCACACCGATTGTGCTGCTGGTTGTCCCCCTGCTCGAAGTGTTTTCATCGACACTCAGAAGGCTCTTTGGAGGTTATGGAGTTTTCCGTGCAGACAGCAAGCACATGCACCATCGCCTGCTCAAGCTGGGTTTTCAACATCGCAGCATTGTCCTGTTTTACTATGGAATCACCTTTCTGCTCGGCATGCTCGGTTTCCTGCTTGCCCCTTCAGGGTTTACTTCCACCCGGGCGCCGATTCCGCGCATATCGAACCCGGACATGATGTTCGGGATTCTGGTGGTCATTGGTGGCGGGGTTTTTATGGCCTATATGGCTTTAAGTGCCATCGAAAAGCGTTTCGAATCGGCGATCCAGGAATTGTCGCTGAGATATGAGGGAGGCCTCGATATCCAGGCAAACCTCCATAACCTGATCGATAATGATCAGATCGAGCATGAAGATGCAAATGTCATCGTCGAGAAAGCTTGACCTTTCTCTGTAATGTCCTTAATCTTTTCTGTTTGGCCATTTTTTCATGATTGGAGGTTCCTGAGGATACTATGCCGGCAATTGTCGTAGTCGGGATCCAATGGGGGGATGAAGGAAAAGGAAAAATTGTCGATGTCCTGTCAGCCGAGGCGGATTATGTAGTCAGGCACCAGGGCGGAAACAATGCCGGACATACTGTCTGGATTGAGGGTGACAAGCATATCCTTCACCTGCTGCCGACAGGTGTCATTCGGCGAAAGAAATGCGTCATCGGGTCGGGGGTGGTCGTCGATCCGAAGGTCCTTCTCCAGGAGATCATGCAGTGCAAGGGGAAAGGGATCGATCTGACACCGGAAAATCTTTTTCTCAGCCCGAATTGCCATATCATCTTTCCTTACCATATTCGGATCGACACCCTCCGGGAGAAACGCCTGGGAGCCTCGGCGATCGGGACAACCTCGCGTGGAATCGGCCCCACTTACCGCGATAAGATTGACCGCTGCGGCATCCGGCTCGGTGAACTCGCCGATCCCGGGAGATTCGAGCTGGCATTGAAAACCCATCTGGTCATGGTCAACAGTTTTCTGACCGACTTTTTCAAAGAAGCCCCCTTTTCTTTCGAAGAAATTTATGAGCCTTACCAGGAATATGGCGCTGCCCTGGCGCCCTTCCTTGCCGATGTGCCCGGCCTTTTGAATCAGGCTGCAGCTCGAGGGGAGAAGATTCTTTTCGAAGGAGCACAGGGAACTCTCCTCGATGTGGATGCGGGAACTTACCCTTTTGTGACTTCCAGCAACACCGCCAGTGGCGGGGCCTGCACCGGAAGCGGCTTTCCGCCTCACCGGATGGATGGCTGTCTCGGCATTGTCAAAGCCTACACCACCCGTGTGGGATCAGGGCCTTTCCCGACAGAGCTGCATGGTGAAGAAGCGGACCGTTTGCGCAATGCCGGTCCTGCGGGCGAATTTGGCGCCACGACCGGACGCCCCAGGCGTTGCGGATGGTTCGATGGGCCTCTGGTCAAACGTGCCGTGATGCTCAATGGGGCGCAGGGGCTTGCAGTGACACGCCTGGATGTTCTCAGTGAGTTCGACACCATTCCAATGGCAGTCGCCTATCGATACAAAGGGAAAACTTTCGATCTGGCGCCGGAAGATCTGTCGATTCTGGGTGAGTGCGAAGTGGTTTATGAAAATCAGCCCGGTTGGCGGACAGACATCTCCGGCGCAAGAACCTGGGAGGACCTTCCCAGGCAGGCTCAGGACTATCTCCGCAAAATCGAAGCAATCACAGGCTCGAAGGTGGTGCTGGTGTCCATCGGCCCGAACCGCGATGAAACGATATTTCAACAGAAAAGCATCTTTGGAGCCTTCGTCGCAGGGTTATAATGGAGTCTTATCCGCGAGTTTCCACCTTCAAAACAGCGGAAAGATTTCGAGAGCACCTGGCCAGACTGGGATGTGATCTGCCTTGTGATGATGAGATTCTGGCTGGACAGGAATCTCCCCTGGGCCAGCCAGTGGAGTATCGTGGCGGCATTATCGGGAATCGCTGGGCCATTCACCCCATGGAAGGGTGGGATGGAACCGAAGAGGGCTTCCCAAGTGACTTCACACGCCGGAGATGGCTCCACTTCGGCATCTCTGGCGCCAAACTGATCTGGGGATGCGAAGCGGTTGCCGTCTGCCACGAAGGGCGTGCCAACCCCAACCAGCTGGTGATCAGTGACAGGACCGCCGGATCACTGGCCTCTCTCCTCAAAGACCTCCGGAAGGCCCATCGTGATCTGACCGGCGATGATTCGGATTTGTATGTCGGTCTGCAGCTGACCCATTCGGGACGTTTTTGCCGGCCGAACCGGAAAGATGGCCCTGAACCCTGGATTGCCTACCGCCACCCACTGCTCGATTCAAAGGTGGGAGTGACTGATGACTCACGAATTCTGACTGATGCCGGCATCGATAAACTGATCGATTATTTTGCAGATGCTGCGAGGCTTGCTTTGCAGGCTGGTTTCCAATTTGTTGACCTGAAACATTGCCATGGTTATCTTGGACATGAGCTCCTCAGTGCTCATGCCAGGCCTGGCCGATATGGTGGGAGTTTTGAGAACCGGACACGTTTCCTGGTGAATCTGGTGGAAGCGATTCGCAGCCAGGTGCCGGAGCTGGATATCGGCGTGCGCCTGAGCCTGTTCGATTTGATTCCACACAGGCCCGATCCGGACAAAACCACCCGCACGCACATGGGCAGGGGGATTCCCGAGGAATATCCAGGGGAATATCCCTTCGGTTTTGGAACTGACCGGCGTCAACCCGCGCAGATCGACCTTGCTGAGGGGCTGGCATTCGTCAGGTTGCTGAGGAAGCTCGGTATCCGGCTGGTCAACATCACCGCGGGTTCCCCTTATTATGTGCCGCATATCCAACGGCCTGCTCTGTTTCCCCCTTCGGATGGTTATGCCCCTCCGGAAGATCCGCTCGTGGGGGTGAACCGCCTTTTGAAAGGGGCTGCTGAGGTCAAACGCCACTATCCGGATGCCTTGGTGGTCGGAACAGGCTTCACATACCTGCAGGAATTCCTTCCGCATGTCGCTCAGGCGGTTGTGCGCCAGGGTTGGATGGATTTTGCCGGTATCGGCAGAATGGTGTTGTCCTATCCTGAAATGCCCTGGGATGTCATGACTACCGGGAAGCTCGACCGGAAAAAGATCTGCCGGACTTTCAGCGATTGCACCACTGGCCCGCGCAAGGGGCTGATATCCGGTTGTTATCCACTCGACCCGCTCTACCGGGATCATGAGTTGGCAGCCCAGCTCAAAGAACTGAAAAAAGCTGCCCGGAAATAACAAAAATCCCTTCAGATTTTATTTTCTTCCTGGCAGGAGGGTGTGCCATTCGGGCTTTCCTCCAGATACCAGCTGTAGCCACCGCCGCGCAGGCGGTGAGTCAGTCCGGCAAGGTGTGAGGAGACATGTCTCTGAAACCATCCCGATGTGATCACATGGACCAGGGGTGTCTCCATCAGTTTCTTTTCAAACAGACGGTATAGATTGAACTCCACTGGCTTGAATGGCCGCAGGCAGTGCTCAATCGGATCTCCAGCAAGTTCAATGTTTCCAACTGAAAGGGATGGTTCTTTTTCCGCCAGGCGAAGATAGGGGACCTGATGCGGTGAAACCCCGATGATTTCGCACACGGTCCGATCGACCGCCACGCAGTTCTTTCCAGCCACCAGCAGATTCATTTCGACCGGTGTTCCATACAGAGGCCCATTGCCCTCCATTCCAGTCAGCCCATCCACAAGGGTCACCATTCTGGGCTGAAGCAGCAGGGCCAGGTCACACAGGGTCTGGTGGAGCCAACGGTGGTAAATGATTCGTCGCGGCTCCGGAACCAGACCGAACAGGTTCTTCATCGAGCAGGTCAGGACAGCATATTTATGGGTCTTGATTTTTGGAATGTTGAGGATCAGGTCAGCATCAAACAGCCGTTGGGGAAGATCAAGTCCGGACAGGCCTTTGCCGGTGAAAGGGACTGTGACCCTCGGGGTTTCACTCAGATTCACCAGCCTGGCCTGGTAATGCACCGCCAGAGGTTCCAGGCCCATCCTCTGCCAGGCATAAGCCAGGCGGCGCCCCTTGGCGGAAGAGCCTGTCTCACTCTCCACAATTTCGACTTTGGCATGGAAATCTGAAAGAATCTGAAGCAGCGCATCGAGTATATCGAGGCTGGTATTGGCCCCACGGTCAATATAATCCTGAATATCGGTCACCAGGTTCGGTTTGATCAGAATCAGCTGGCCACTTCGAAGGAGTGGCAGGATCTCAGCGAGCTCGAGGACATTCTCCACATCCTGGAGAAGTGTTGGAATGGATGTTTTCCGGAGTGCGATACGGGAAACCTGGCTCATACTGAAATTATCCGGCATAAAGCCTGGTCAGGGAATGGCCGTCGGCTCCGGGTTGTTCTGGCTGCGAAGGAATTCGAGAATGGGCTGCCCGGATAAATAGAGGTTCGAAATCACACCGAACCCGTCTTTGATCACGACAGTGACATAGGCATCCCTGTTGCCCATCCGGCTATGCTCGCGGTAGGCCTGTTCCGCCTGCGGGGCGAGGTCTTCCGGCAGATAATATCGATCGAATGGGATGTTCAGGGACAATCGGGATCCTTGAGTATGGGACACCTTCACTCTCAGATAATCGAGATCTTCCGGTGGAGCCAGCAGAACCTCTGTAAAATGGGCATAGCCATCGGTGGCTTCTTCGACCAGGGCATAAACTTCATCAAGCGAGGCCCAGTCGACTCCTGTTTCTCCATGCCCCTCCTGGTCCTCGAAACGCAGCGCCACAAATTTCCCGCGAAAAACATCGGCCGGGTCGACCGGAGCGGTTTTAAACTTGAACATTTTTCCGGAAGCCAGTGTGGTTTCATGGGTGTATATCATCGATACAGGAGCCAGGAGCTGCGCCACACAGACCACAATAAAAATTCCGGGCATCATCCGATTCGTCATCCTTCTGCCTCCTTACGAGTGCCCACCCACAGATTGGCAGCCAGGAATGCGGTTCCCAGCAGGATGAATCCAATCCCTCGAAGCAGAAAACCAAGCCCGGTATCCAGGAATCTCGCTCCAATGAGGATCACCAGAATGATCAGTCCCCCATTCATCCTGGTCAGATTGTTGGCGAGAACCCCCAGACGGAAAGTGGCCAGCCCCAGTGCCAGCACATAAATATTGAAAACAACCAGTGAAAGGGCCAGCGAAACCGATGGGACCAGCGATGATGAACAATAGCAGACAATTCCCAGGATCGGTGCAATCCCGTACAGAATGCAGGAATCTTTCAGTTTGGAGTAGCAATTTACCAGAAGAAAAATTGAAGCGAATGGCAGGGTCAGACTGAGAATGTAGTCCATCCAGGCGGCCCAGGGGTGAATCCATTTCTCGTAACGATAATGATACCAGCCAACCGAATCCCAGAATCCTTTGTATGTCAAAAGCATGGAAATGGCAAAAATCCCGCCTGCTCCAAAGGCATGAAATGGCCTTGCCCAGATCGAATCGGATTCATCCCACCAGGTTCGGCCAGCCAGATAAAAACAACCAAACAATCCGAGGTACACCACAATCCACAGTCCCGGGACTGCCTTTTCGAGGCTGATTCCTGTTCCTACCGAAAGGCACAAGCAGATCAGCCAGGACAGCCAGCTGCTTTCCCAGGAGTAGCGATCCTTTCGGATGATCCAGAAAAAATAAGGCAGAAACAAGGCGAACAGAAACCAGAATGCCAGGGCCTGATTCCCTTCAATCTGAACAACCCCTGCCCACCAGGTGATCCCGGTCAGATAAAATGCCGACACCACTCCACTTTGCATGAGATAGGCCAGTGGCAGGATCAGCAGCATCCATGAAAACAGGAATGAAGCGAGGTTTCCCGGGATGTTGTAGGTCTGTCCGATCAGTGCAATGCACAACCCCACACACAGGCTTTGAAAAACCGCGCTCCCCTCACGCCGTGCGGAGGAGCAGCCACCCGATTGAATTGCCGAATACGAGATCGCTTGCGAAGACACCAGCAAAGCGAGGGAAAGAAATGCACGCAAAGGCCTCGGCAGGTTCTCCCAGTTCGAGCCGAACAGCAGGATCAGTCCCAGCCCGACCAGGCTTGCACCGAATACTCCAAACACCCACAGGAAAATTTTTCTCCCTGAGAGAGCATTCCTGTCGGCCGGGCCATAATGATTCCGCAGCGCTTCACCGGTTTCAGGAGTCAGAATTCCGCGTTGGATAAGGTCAGGAAGCTCGGAGTACAGCCAGCTGATTGCACGCCTGCTCATGGTTCATAGCCTCGTTTCACCACAACACAGTACAACATCTCCCAGAATAATTCATTGAAAAAAATCGGAGGAAAACAGAAAAAAACCGGGTCATCAGGACTGCCCCACCGATCAGGATGAGCGGATCGATTGGAATCCGCATGAAACAGCCTTCTCCGAGCTCGAAAAGCCCGGCAATCAGCAGCACATAAACCAGGTTGAATGCACACAGCAGATGAACCAGGGTTGCTGCCCCTGTCCGTGAGTCGGAGGGTGGCGGCACCCTGAACTTTTTTAATTCCCTCAACTGAAGAACCACAATCCACACATACATCAGGAATGCCAGAATGGGTACAATCCAGATGCGAATGAAAGTCCAGCTCAATGGATTTCTCCAGAGGTCCAGAGCCGGCCGCCAGGGGGAGCCTTCATTGAAGACTCTCCCGGGTGTCTGGCTGAAATAGATGTGAACCTCATTGAGAACCGCTTTGAGATAGTTCAAAGGGGCATCTTTAACCTGAGTTATTGTGTTGGCGGCAGACTCCTGTGAGGCACGGACCAGAATGAAGTTGTTGAAGTTCGGCTTGCCGGTCGATTTGGTCGGAGCATCCAGAGCCTCGATGCCGGTATGGGGAGCCGCTCCATAATAATCGATATAAACCTGGGGGGGTGAAAAAACGCCTGATGTTCACCAGCGGGGTAATTTTCCCTACGGCAAGAAGCGTCTCTGTCCGCTTCGGATCCATATAGGCGGTCATGGCTGCGAAGTTCATCCCGAACCAGGTGCTGGAAGTGAACTCACCTGCGACGACAAGGTTTTTGGCATAGAACAAACTGCAGAATGCGACAGTGATAATCCCGGCCAGGACTTCCTTCTTTCCGCATCGCCCTCTGAACCGAAAGGAAGCCAGATACAGAAGCGCCAGCATCGGAAGCATCCACAGGATCAGGTGAAAAAAACTCCGCATCAATACAATGCTGGCCAGACTGATCAATGCGGCGGCCAGCCAGAATGGTTTCCCGTTCTGGATCCATTTTCCAGACGCATAAATCCCCAGAACTATCAGAAACGCCAGAGGATGGGTATAGATCAGGTAACGCTCTGCGCTCAGGATCGGTTCATGGAATAGAAAGCTGGCCAGGAGAAAGATCCTCAATAGCCATGGGACTCCGAAAAGGTTCATCAGCCGCTCGCACAATCCAAACAAGCCCAGGCCAAGAATGAAGTACAGGCAGGCAAATCCCTCTGCGAACCAGCTATCTGGAAGGACTTTTAATCCGACCCCGAGCATCAGATTGAACAGTGGGGGCTGGGAATGGAGGTAGTAGAGTCCCTGGAAGAGATCATGCTCGAGGATTTCAACATCGAGAGCATGCATGTTATGGATGGGGGCTGTGTTGAAAGGCCTTGAGGGGTACTGGAAGCTTCGGACCAGGCAGAAAAGGATCAGGACAACCAGCAGGCTGGAATATTTACAGAGATGTGTCCGGCCACACTGGATCCTGGTTGCGAGGTGGCCTCCCATGGCTCATTTAGGATTCTTCTGGAACAGGACCGCCCCGACAATGATCAGGCCGGTCAGCATCAATCGGCCGGGTTCACCGATGATATTGATGCTTAGAATTTTCTCCATATACCCGATGGTCAGCGTGCCAAGCAGGGTGAGCATCATCCCTCCGCGCCCGCCACTTAAGGCAGTGCCTCCGATCACCACGATCGCGATGGCGGTTAGTTCGTAGGTGGCTCCAGCCTCTGGATCCCCCTGTTGTTCCTGTGCGGCATGGCAGATGCCGGCGATCGCGGAGCACAGCCCGGAAGTGCCATAAGCGACCAGTTTGGTCCAGGTGACCGGAACACCCGCCAGCCGTGCGGCTGTTTCATTGCCGCCGATCGCATAAAGGTAGCGCCCACTCCTGAGGAAGCGCAGGGCCAGCCCGAGCGCCAGCACAACCAGAAGGAAAAGGATCGTGATGAAAGCGATATTCCCTCCGAGGATGCGGCTGTCGATCATACCGAAAATGGGAGGAAGGTCGACAAATTCGAAGGAGCCATCCGAATGTTGAATCGCCTGGGTGATTTTGGTTCCGCCCGACACCTGTTTGGCCAGCCCTCGTGCGAAGGTCATCAGAGCCAGTGTGGCAATAAAGGGCTGCATTCCGGTAAAGGCGATCAGTGAACCGGCGGCCAGGCCGCATAAGGTTCCCACCAGCAGTCCTCCGGAGATCGATGCCCAGGCCGGCCACCCCCAGTGGATCGAAAACAGGCTGAAAGAGACCGACACCAGCCCGAGAACACTTCCCACCGAGAGATCGATCCCGGCGGCCAGGATGACCATGGTCATTCCGCAGGCAAGGATGCCGAATTCGGAAGCTTGCCGGAGCATATCCCGATGGGTTCCCCAGGAGAAGAAAGCCCCTTCGGCATTGAACAGGCAACCTACCAGAAATACACCCAGCAGCGCCAGTGTGGCTCGTGCCGATGCATGAGAGAGGAATTTTTTCACGACCGGAAGCTCCCCTCGATTCTCAAGAATCTCTATCCACCATCATGGTTTTAGACCAGCCCACCCCCAGGAAAGTGGATGTCCCCCATTTATACGTGAATCGGGATTAAATGAAAAAGGGTTTCAGGAAAAAATCCACCCGGATCACTCATAATTCTGCCAGTTTGACTGGCTGGAGATTTTTTCCCGGAGGGAAATTTTTTTGAGCTCGGCCGATGCCAGGGGGAGGTCATAAACATTCACCTGTTCGATCAGGCCGATCCCACGCTGCCCATTGGTTGTGGAGCCGATATGAAAAGTCCCGCTTCCGGAGAGGGTGCGTGGACCGATCGAGGCCATTTTTTCCACCCATTCACTTCCGTCACTTGAATACAGGAATACCTGCCCCTGGCTGCGGTTCCAGACACAAGCGACCACCTGCCATTCATCAGGGGTTACTGGAGGGCCATTTCCCAGAAAAAAACCGCTGCCAAGATCCTCATCGGTGACAAAATCGAAAGTATTGTCCAGCCGGGTTCTGATTTCCCATAAGCCTGGAATCCCACACACAGTTCGATCGGATGCAGAGGCAGCCGGCTTCACTAATGCCCAGACTGTAAAATCGCTGTCGCTCCCCTGCAGCTCCCGGCGATCCCCATTGGCGGGAAAATAGATGCCCCCATTGGAGCAATCAACTGCCAGCCCATCCGCATAAGGAAATGTTTCCTGATCGGCTCCAGCCACCCAGTATCCAGTTCCTGGATAGGATTGGCAGGCATGGCTGAACATGGGGCCACGCCAGTCACGAATTGCCAGCGGGTTGAAAGGACTTCCAGCTTCTCCTTCGCAAAACCGGAAGAGAGCGAGCCAGGGGTGTGCCTTGTCAAGAAATTCAACCCCGAACCGATAAGGGGTCTGGCTTCCGACATAACGGAGAATATCGATCCAGTAATCCGTGGCCGAGGAAATAGCAGGGATAGCAACCGATTCGACATCCTGGATGACAAAGGTGCTTCGAGCGAGCGGGGGCGTGTTGGGAGGATCGTTCTGCACCACACTGGGATACAGGCGGAGATCCAGATCCTCAATCCCATTCCAGCCGAGTGCGAGGCGCAAACCCTTCCTTGGAGGAACCGTGATGCGGAACAGATCCCGTACCTCACCGTTCTGATCGTCCAGAGAAAGGTTTGGGTAAAACCCTTCGCCGATCGGAGCTGCGGTCGCGACTGTATCGTTCTCCTCATAAGGATCATCCAGCCCGGAGCCTTCATAAGGAGGATTGAAGTTCAAACCGAGATGAAGCGAGTATTCCTGGTTGGCCGAACCATTGGCATTGAACACACGTATGTAATGGTCCCCTGCATTCTGAGCCTGGTAGGGATCCAGCTGTTCACCGTATGCCGCACCATCTGCTGAACGGACCATGATGCCATCAGGATCGAGGATCTGGATTCCCAGATCCGCCTGGCTGTGATCAAATGAAAGCAAAGAGAAAAGGTATTCCTCGTTGTCGAGAAATACCTTGTAGTAATCGTCATCCCGGCAGACCAGGCCTTTATAGGTCTTCGACATGCCGGGGGTTAATGTGGCCGCATGATCCAGATCCTGATTGGGTTCATAAGCGTCATCCGAGGGGGAATTCTGCGCTTCGAGAACATAGGGGATGCCATGGTCGGGATAGGGTTGAACCTCGAGGTAATACACTCCGTTCTGGGGGGGAGTGTAATCAATGGATGCCCTGGTTGCATTCCCTGTCGTCGTGATATTTGAGGTTGCCACAACAAGCCTGTTGGAATCCCGCAGAATAATATCGATCGAACCCAGCAGTGAAAGGAACTGGATGGAGCAGTCGATCGGGACCCCCTGGGTTCCCTCGATGCGGTAATAGTCATAAGTCTCACCCAGGTAGAGCCAGGGATAGTATCCGCGAGATATCGGCGTGGCGGTTTCCATGGAGTCATTCGGTTCAAGCCGGTCATCGAGGAGAGCACTCGAGCTCAGGGCTGTTCTGGCAGCATTGATTCTGCCGTACCCCTGTCCTGGGCTTTTACCATAGAGATCGTTGGGAGCGATTCCTTCGAGGGGATTATCCAGCCCGTTGAGAACTTTCAGGACCACCTGGGCAGCACTGAGGCCAGGATCCACCGAAAGAGCCAGGGCGGCCACTGCCGAAGCCACTGGACAGGATGAGGATGTTCCACCGAATTCACTGGTGTAGTCTTCCTCCGGGTAATCAAAACCCCCGGGACCGCTGATATCTGTCGTCCATCTGGATTCAGGAGCATTGAGGCACAGGTTCTCGCCAAAGTTGCTTTCCTCGTGCCTGAGGTCATTCTGATTGTTTTCACCGACTGCCACTGTCCAGGGGTAGTTCGCTGGAAAAGACACCGGGTTTCCACCGCCATTCCCGGAAGCAAAGAAGATCGGGCAGCCTTTCCCGTTGCGTCCCTGGCTTGCCGCATAGTCGATAGCATTGGTGATAACAGTGCTGGGTGCACCGCCCGCCCAGCTGCAATTGATGACATCGGCGTAATCCGCGGCGTATCGGATCGCTTCGGCGGTGCGGAAATCCCCGGCATAACTGTCGCCATCGAAAACCTTGCAGGGCAGGAGCCTGCAGGAGGGTGCTATCCCGGCAACACCCAGATCATTGTTTCTTACAGCAGCGATGATTCCCCCAACTGCGGTCCCATGAGCATTGATCTGGAAGGTGAAATCAGGCACCGGCTGATTGTCGTAGGCGACAAAGTCCCACCCCTGAACATCGTCAATATACCCATTGCTGTCGTTATCGATGCCATCTTCGGGAATCTCCAGGAGGTTGGTCATGATGTTCGATTGGAGATCGGGGTGGTTCAGGTCGATTCCTTCATCCAGCACAGCGACTGCAATCGATGGATCGCCTGTAGTCACCTGCCAGGCCGGGTCGATCTCGATCCGGTCGAGACAGGTCTGCTCTTCACGGTAAGGATCACCGGACTGGAGCTTCCGCCCACCATAAAAATTGGGTTCAGCCCAATCCACATAGGGCAGCTCATCCAGCCTGACAGCCAATGGGCACAGCGACATGGATGAACCTGGCAGCTGCCTCGCCAGCACTGTGTGAGGATCGGCTGAAGACTGGCCGATGATCTGCAGATGGTTCTTGGCTGCAAATTCCTCCAGCAACCCGCGCTTCTCGGGTGCAGAGAGTCCGATGCTGATCTCCCCGTAACTCCACACAAGCGAATCATCTGCTGTGAAGCGATACACCGGATACCAGGATTGAACCCCGACCGATTTCGACTGCATGGCGGCTTCTGTGGCTGATTCATCGGAGAACTGGAAAACATAACGGCCTGCTTTTGGGCGTGCTTCGATTGTGTTCTGAATCCCCGCAGGGAGGCTTTTCAACACAAGGCCTGAAATGGATGGGATCACCTCGCAGGCGAGGCAGGTGGGATCCCTTTCAAGTGATATTCTCCCTCCCTGAAAGAAATAGAAATCTCCATCATCAGCAAGCGCCAGGTTTTGATTCGTGAATATGGAGAAAAGAGCAGATATGATAAAAGCAAATAAAAGCATTGATTTCTGGGAGCCGGACACAGGGAAAATCAGGGATGCAATGGCCGGGTCATGAAATGATTTTATCTTAGTCATACAAAACGTCAACCAAATCCACCCCCGGTTAGCCTCCTCTTTCCGGCTGTGGGGAAACTCCAGGCACCGCTTCCAAAGAGAAGGGGGAACCCATTGGATTCCCCCTTCCTGCCTCTTAAAAGACTCTGTGTCCCACCCGCTTATGGCGGTTCAGAAAAACCTCAGTGCATCTTGTTCCAGTTTTCAACACTGGTGGATCCGGGCAGCTGCAACACAATCGCGTAATGGGCATTCTGCTCCAGACTCAGCGAAGGGACTCCACCCGCATCATTGTCAATGCGTCCCGTCACCAGGATTCTTCCATTCACCATCGAGCAGGATGGGTGTTTGATGGCGAAGCCAGTCACCTCACCCGGTCCGATGTCGCTGTTTTCAAACGTCAGGAAAGCATCGGTGATCGGGTCCAGGTTGCTGTTGAATGCACGGCCAATGATCTGGCGCTTTCCGGTGTTGGAGGTATCCGACCAGCACACAAAAACATTGTCATCCTTGTCAGAACAGACATTGATGCGATCGGGAATCGCAGTGAATCCATCGCTGACAAAGGCCTCTTTGACTGTCTGGCGGGTCTGTGCGTTGATCTTGGTGAGGTATACACCCGCGTTCGGAGCATCGTTTGCATCGACTCCCTTGCCCGCGACATAAATGAAGTTGCTGGCGATATGGGAATCGATTCGGCCGCCACCACCGCCATTGTCAACGATCGAAGTGTTCATGCCATTGGCGGGCGGAAGGGGATCGGTATAGGCTGTACGGCGCAGGGTGCGGTCCCATGTTCCCAGAGGATTTCCACTGTTATCAAAGAAGTCGATGCTGTTTGAATTGCTGTCGCAGCGGACCGCAAAGCCACCATTGAAGGCTGCCAGGTTTGACCAGATCCCGGTGTTGGCGCCGGGATCGATGGGGGCCTGGTTTGCATCCAATGGCCCGACAACCACATTGCCGGTGTTGCCATCCAGAATGGCAAACGGAACACTGCGAAGACCATTGAAATTATCATCACGGTTGTCCACCACCGCAACATAGTTTCCATTGGACAATGCACGGATTTCACCACCGAAGCGCATCTGGTCACTCTGGAATCCGGTAGTCAACTTTCCATTGATCGGGTCAAGCACCTTTCCAATGGGAACTGGCTGATTGTTGACCTTGTTCAACAGCTGAACGACTGCCACCTGGAATGCATACACAAACGGGTTGGTGTTGAAGAAAGGAAACAGGGAGGCTGATTCTGGATCCCAGGGTGAGGCTTCGTTGCCAAGGACATACTTGGTTCCACCAGGTCTTTTATCACCGGCGATGCGTGGGGGGTTCCCATTGGTCCTTGCGGAATCGTTGTTGATTGTCCAGGGATTTCCCGCATCGGTGAAGAATCCAGCGGTCTCAACCACATTATTATCTGATGTAAAGAAAGCAACGACCGCACGTTCCGTTACGCCTGAATCATCCCCTTCGATTTCTGTGTTTGTTGCCAGGGCCAGAGTGCCATCACCGAAAGCCGTAGTGTAAGGTTCCCAGTTCGCTGCATTGGCCACACCATTCGCAAATATTTCCCGTTCCGGGATGACGACCGATACACCGGCATCCTGTGGCTTGCCATGCGGCGCCTGAGCATTTCCAACCATCGGAATCAGCGCTGCCAGCAAACCAAGAAACATGATTCTTTTTCGCATAAAAAGACCTCCACACAAAAGTAGTACTTTCTAACCAGAAAAAATCTGGCTATCCGACAAGGATAAAGCTTTACCATACTGATACAGTTGTCAACCCGATTGAGTTCAAAAATCACATTTTAAGGCCATATTAATCGATACATATTTCTCGATAACCGTTATTCGGAAATCCGTTCCGATACACCCAACGGTTGCCTTGATGTGTCGGGATGCGGCTTTGTATTGCGGCTCCTGCCTCTCATTGACTCACATTGCATCGGCGACTTATTCTTGAGTCCACTACAAAAAACCAACAAATCCATGAACCAGAAACCGATCCGCCTCCTTCGCCTGATCGCCCGCCTGAATGTGGGTGGCCCGGCCATTCACACGACCCTGCTGACCCATTACATGAAAGAAATCGGCTATGACACACGCCTGGTTACCGGCCGGGAGGAATTCCGTGAAGGCAACATGCTCTGGCTTGCCGAGGAAAAGGGAGTCGAGCCGATCATCATCGATGAACTCAGCCGTGAAATCCGCCTGAAACGGGACTGGATCAGCTATCAGAAGATCTGCCGGATCATCGAGGAATTTCGACCACACATTATTCACACACACACAGCCAAGGCCGGTTTTCTCGGCAGGCTGGCGGCGCGAAAATACAAAGTCCCTGTAGTTGTTCATACCTTTCATGGCCATGTGCTGCGTGGAGAATTCGGCTGGTTCAAATCAGAGATTTTCCGGCGGATTGAAAAATATCTGGCCGGTTTCTCCGATCGCCTGATTTTCATCAGCGGGACAGGAAAAGAAGACCTGATCTCAATGGGGGTTGCCCCTCCGGAGAAATTCGAAGTGGTTTATGTCGGGCTGGAACTTGAGAAGTTCCGCCATGCCAAGGAGCAACGCGGCGCGATTCGAAAAGAGATCGGGCTGGCTGAAAATGATTTTCTGGTAGGGATGGTTGCACGGCTGGCATCGATCAAAAACCATTCTGAGTTTGTCGAGGCTGGAAAACGGATCCTGCCGAATTATCCGGAAATCCATTTCGCTGTGATCGGCGATGGTCCGGCACGGGATGGGATCTATGATGAGGTCAAAAAGGCCGGACTGGAGGGAAGAATCCACTTCCTCGGCATGAGGCAGGATATGGTTCAGGTTCATGCAGACTTGGATCTGGCTGTGTTGACCTCCAAGAATGAAGGCTTGCCTGTGGCTTTTCTCGAGGCTTTATCCTCCGGGACTCCGATCCTCGGCTCCGATGTCGGGGCCACCCATGAGCTGAAAAAGCCGAATTATCCAGTGGGAGTATACAGCCTTGGAAACCTCGAGGAGCTGATCATCGGAATCGTCGACATTTACAAGAATCGCGAAATCTACAACCTCAAGGCACGTGAGGTTAAAGATGAGATCATACGCCGTTTCAGCATCCAGAGGCTGGTGGGAGATCTGGACAACCTGTACCGGCGTCTTCTGGCGGAAAAGCAGGTTGAAATCTGATGGAGGGAATCATCCCCCAATCACTTTGAACACCTCGGTCAGCAGCTGATCGCTTTCCCTGATATCTGGAAATTGCCGTGCCAGCCGGTCGATGAGCTCTTCCGCCTCAGCCCGTTTCCTTCCCAGCTGCAAAAGAACCTCCACTGCATCGGCTTTGTAATCAGAGGGAAGCGGCCCAGGCTCCAGCTCAGTTTCTTCGGGCAGGATCATGAATTTGATGAGTTTTCCCTTGAGCTCGGCAATGATCCTTTTGGCTGTCGCCGGGCCAACCTCCGGCAGTCCGCGGAGTGTCGGCATGTCTTCCTGTTCAATGGCACGCGCATACTGGGAGACAGGAAGAATCATCGATGAAAGCGCGGTTTTTACCCCAATGTTCTTGACTGTGCGCAGGCGGTAAAAAAACTCACGATCGAGTTCATTCAGAAATCCGACCAGGCGCGGAATGGGGATGCTGGTCATGCCACCTTCGAGGTAGTGGAAGGTAAACAGCCTGACAGGCGTCTCCGGATCGATCCGGCGCAGTTGCTGGTAGGCTCTTGATGGAAGAAGGATTTCATAGGTCAATCCACCGACATCCAGCTCGACCCGGTTCTCCAGCAGCCTGCGAATTTTCCCTTCGATTTGTGAAATCACCTTCGCCGTTTGATTCCTTTCAATAAAGTCTCGATGGAAGGGTTTGCCTCCGGGGAGAATCCCTCTCTTCCAATCGATTCGAGAATATGATTCGGAAGCCCCTGCTTCCGGGATCTGCGTGACAAAGAGCCTTTCTGGAAGGCATTCGCGTGGCAGAGCGCCACTGCCAGTGCATCGGCGACATCCGGGGGAGAGGGGGGGGCTTCAAGATCAAAAACACTCTGGATCATCTGCTGAACCTGGGCTTTGGTCGCAGCTCCGCGCCCGGTCAGGGATTTCTTGACTCGTGCCGGTTCATAAGCAAACACAGACAGGCCCGACTGTGCAGCAGCGAGAAACAGGACCCCCCTGGCATGGGCCATCTGAAGTGCAGGCCCGGGATGGCCATAATGCGAAAACAGAGCCTCGACAGCCACACTCTCAGGCTGGCCGGTCCTGATGACTTCGCATATCGATTCATACAGATGCAGCAGGCGTTTCTCGAAAGACATGCTGACAGGTGTTTTCAGGACACCCGCCTCGATCAGTTTGGGATGAAGTCCGGTTTCGATCATCCCATATCCGGTCAATGATAAACCAGGATCGATGCCGAGAATTTTCAGGAGCCGGTCTCCCAAGCGATGTTCATCTGCAATTCATCCCTTTTCTGCAAACCGCCTGAGCGCCGCAAGCCGATGCTGATCGCTTTTTAGCCATCTCTGTTGTGAAGTTTTCAAATGGCCACGCAGCGAAGCAAGCTCTCCACGATATCTTTCGACACTGGCTGCAACTTCTTCCGGGTTTGGAGAACCCGAGGAGCAACGCCGTGCAAGGAGGAGATCGGGGCTGGAGAGCTGGCCTGCGGTTTTATCTGAAACTTCGAAAGCCAGTTTCTGGGACCGAAGGGCTTTGTTGACAGCCTCGAGTGTCAGGCAGCCCAGCTCACGGCAATCATCCACCGCAAGGGAAATTGCGCCATACACTTCACGAAATGGCAGCCCGGATTCCTGCGCGATGGTGTCAGCCCATTCGGCGGCTTCGAGGAATCCCCCCTGGACAGCCTGTTTCATCCGGATCCGATCGAGGGTCATGGTTTGCAGAACCGCTTTGAACAGGGTGGGGATTGCAGAAACCTCCCGCCAGATATCCTGTCCCAAAGGCTTCGAATACTGGCTGTCCCGATGATAGCCGGAGGGTTGCCCTTTCCCCAGTGACAACAGGCTGGCAAGTGCCCCATGGACCAGGGAAGCCTTCCCCTTGATGACCTCGGCGAAATCCGGGTTCCGTTTCTGTGGCATGATCGAAGATCCCGTGGTCGTCTCGGGTGCCAGGCGAATCCAGCGGAACTCTTCCATGGAGAACAGGATCAGATCCTGTGCAAGGCAGGAGGCATGTGTCATCCACAATGCCAGCCAGGCTGCGGTCTCGCACTCCACTTCGAGCCGGCTGGAAACCGCATCGAGCGAGTTCGTCACCACATCCCTGAATCCGAGCAGTTTCATCAGATAATCCCGGTCGATCGGCCAGGAGGTGCCAAAACCCGCAGCGGCACCCAGAGGGCAACAGTCCACACGATGGAGCACTTCCACTCCTCTTTCGATATCCCGGAGAAGCGCCTGGCAGTGGGATGCCATCAGGTGCCCGAAGGTGGTGACAAAGGCTCTCTGGTGGTGAGAAAAGCCCGGCATCAAGGTTTTTCTCTCCCTCAAGCTGCATTTCAGGAGGATATCACCCAGATCGCAAAGCCTCGTGAGATGGTTGAGGATCATGGCGCGCTGCCAGAGCCTGATGTCACAGGCAACCTGATCATTCCGGCTGCGGCCGCTGTGGATTTTACCCGCCAGGTCTCCAGCAGTTTTTGTGAGAAAACTTTCAATATTGATATGAATGTCTTCGAGATTGGGATCCAGATGAAAATGTCCGGAACGTATTTTCTCTCCCAGGTCGAGAAGGGCTGCCGCCAGCCTTGAGGCTTCCCTGGAGTCAAGCACGCCCGCTTTGATCAATGCCAGGCAGGAGGCCTCATTGGTTGCCAGATCGGCCCTGGCCAGGGCTGAATCACAAGCCGGAACTTCTTTGACATCACGGCCGGAGCAGAAATCGACAAACATCTTCCAGAGGCCTTCATTATGCCCCTGGGAGTGCGCCCAGACCGGACGACCGGGTCTTGACCCCATTTTGTTCAGAGGACCCCTTTCGTCGAGGGAATTTCTTCAGAGCCTGTCAGCATGACAGCCTCACGGAGCGCTCGCGCAAACGCTTTGAAAATGGCCTCAAATATATGGTGCTGGTTTTTGCCGGTTGTCACCCGGATATGGGCCGTGAATCTTCCGCTGCGGGTGAAGGCCAGGAAAAATTCCCGAACCAGCTCGGAATCAAAGTCGCCAACTTTGGGCTGAAGGACCGGAACATTGAAAACCAGGTAACCCCGCCCGCACAGGTCGAGCGATACTTCAGCCAGAGTTTCCTCCATCGGTACCGATGCAGACCCGAAACGGTTAATCCCTGCGCCATTTCCGATGGCCTTCAGCAGCAATTCGCCAAGCACAATTCCACAATCCTCGACTGTGTGGTGATAATCAACCTCCAGATCACCCTGGGCATGAAGGTTCAGGCTGATCCCACTATGTTTTGAGAGGTGATCGAGCATGTGATCAAAAAAGCCGATCCCTGTACTGACATCTTTTTTACCACGGCCATCCAGGGTAAGTGTGCCGGAAATCGTGGTTTCCCGGGTTTTTCGTTCCAGTTGAGCTGTTCGTTGCATGATACCTCTAATCATCGTCAAAAAACCCATAAACGAAAGGGGAAGCAGTTCGAATCTCTTCCAGTCGGATGGAAATATCCCCATACTGAGCCATGCTCCGACCCCGGCTTTCCATCATTATTCCTGCCTACAATGAGGGTGAACGGATTGGTGAAACCCTCGAAGCGGCATTGAAAGCAGTTCGGGAATCGGCGATCCCTTGTGAAATAATCGTATCGGATGATGCCTCGACCGACGATACCGCAGAAATTGCCAGAAGTTTTGGGGTGAAAGTCGTCCATTCAGGAAAAAGGAACATCGCCGCCACCCGGAATGTGGGTGCGAAATCAGCGGCTGGCTCAGTTTTCCTGTTTCTGGATGCAGATACGATTGTGGAGGCGAGCCATCTCCGGGAGATCCTTGTGGCCCTCGATGCTGGAGCGATCGGCGGAGGTTGTGAAGTTGCATGGACAGAACCGACCCCGGCCTGGCTGCGGATTGCCGCCTGGGGCTGGAATAAATATGCCCATTTCACACGTTCTCCGGCCGGCTCGTTCTTCTTCGTGAAGCGTGAGGCATTCGAATCAGTCGGGGGATTCGATGAGGAGTACTACATCAGTGAGGAACTGTATCTGGGGCGAAAGCTGAAACAGCTCGGCCGCCTGGCCATCATCTCCATGCCCATCAGAACCTCACCCCGCAAAGGTTTTGATTTTACCCTGGGAGAACATGCCCGCATGATGGCGAAAATCATCCTCTCGCACAATCGGACTGTCCGTGACCCAAAACACCTGGATCTCTGGTACACCCGCCGTTCAAGCACCCGGCGGAATGACATACAGCATGACCGCCAGATAATGAAAGAGGCTTCCGGCCATCACGAACACATGCCAGATAGCATGGTTGTAGGGAATCCGGTCAAAAATAAAAAAAATATACCCAGGGTGTATGAAAGCCCCCCAGCCGCCAGCAGCACGATCCATCCGGAGGAATGAGCTCCAGAGTCGGGCGAATCACCAGGACAACCATCCATCCCATCACCAGATAAATTGAAAATGGCAGAACTCCGAAGCGGTTTCTGGAAAAAATTTTCAGACATACCCCGATGAGCGCCAGCTGCCCACACTCCCAGGAACAGGCGCCAGCCGAAGCTTCCACGCATGACGGTCAAAGTGAATGGTGTGTAACTGCCGGCTATCAGCAGATAAATGCAGGCATGGTCGGCGATCCGGAAAAAATGTTTCCATGTCTGATTCTGTGAAGAGTGATAGAGGGTTGAACTGGCATACAGGAGTGAAAGGCTGCCTGCAAAGGTGGCGCAGCTGGCCAGATGCCAGCCATCGCCACGCATCGCTGCCAGCAGGATCAGAATCACTCCACCAACCACACTCAATGCCAGGCCAAATCCATGGGTCAGGATGTTGGCGATTTCATGTCCCCGGGAAAAATCCGGCAATGAGAGCGAATCGGCCAGTTCTTCCGGCCCTTCGATGACAGCATCCAGAGATTCTTTCATTTCAGCCTTTCTGGCGCACTGAGCGGATCATTCGAACAATCCGCTCGAATCTGAATCCATTCTGAAAGATCCGGCCGGAAGTGAAAACCCCCGGGGGCCTTCCAGCTTCAGGAGATTTCATGGTTTCCATTGGATCCCCGGTCCAGTGTCTGAATGACAGCGGTTCCGACCATATCCCCCCACACATTGATGGTGGTTCGGCATCGGTCCAGAAACCAGTCCACCGACAAAAGCGCTCCGATATGGATCGGGTCCAGCCCCACAGCTTCGAAAACAACAACCATGGTGACCAGGCCTGCCTCCGGGATCCCCGCGCCCCGATGGCGGCCAGGGTGGCAGTCAGGAAGATCAGGAACTGGTGGTAGAGTCCAAGATCCATTCCAGTCGCCTGCGCGACATACATGGCAGCCACTGCCTCGTAAAGCGCTGTTCCATTCATGTTGATGGTCGCCCCAAGTGGAAGGACAAAGCCGGCATAACGGGGAGAAAGACCTGAGTTGAATTCAACACATTTCAATGTTACCGGCAGTGTGGCGGAGCTCGAGGCGGTGGAGAAGGCAGTCAGCAGGGCCTCCATGCTCTCACGGATGAACTGGAAGGGGTTTCGGCGGGTTATTCCGAAAAAAATCAGTGGCAGAATGATGAATCCATGCACCAGAAGCCCAAGCTCAACACTGAGAATATATTTGCCCAGCTTTTCGAGCTCTTCCCCGATATCCCCCCGGATGATTTCCTCCCCCACTTTGGTTCCCACCAGGCCGAAGATTCCCACTGGAGCCAATGACACGACGAACTGCACCATCTTCAAAATCGCCTGATTGCACCCATCCGCCACCTGCAGGACCAGCTGCCCTTTCTCTCCCAGGGTGGTCAGGATTCCGCCGAATGCCAGGCTGAACAGGATCACCGGAAGGATGTCCATTTCAGCCATCGCTTTGATTATGTTCGATGGAACCAGCCCTGAAACCACATCATAAACAGACAGATGACGGTCCCGGATCTTCCCGGAGAGGGGTGAATCAGCCTGAGATATATCACTCCCCAGGCCTGGTTCGACCAGATTGACAAAGAGAAGGCCGAGGAGGACCGCGACAGAAGTGCTCAGAAAGAAAAACAGGATCGTATTCCGCCCGGTCCGCCCGATATGCCGGACATCCCCCAGATGGGCAATTCCGGTTGCATTGAAAAGAAAACCAATGGGACCACCAGCATTCGCAAGGCATTGATGAAGAGGTCGCCGAGCAGCTTGACCATCCGGTAGTCATGCCCCCGGGATGCCTGTTCGAAGACCGCTTGATCGAGCT
>LMZT01000037.1 GCA_001567115.1 Candidatus Hinthialibacteria bacterium OLB16
ATCCAGGGCTTCCTGTTCGAGAGGCTCAACCGGGGACAGGCATTCCATTCCCTCGATGACCCGGATCGCACAGGTTGAACAGACCGCATCTCCGCCACAGTCGTGAGGCAGCAGCAGGTCCTCCTCCAGGGCGATTTCGAGCAGTGTCTGTTCTTCCTCCGCCTGGCAGGTTTTATCCCAGGGATTGAATTGAACCTCGATCATATCGCCGACACGGGTTTTTGCAGAAAACCCTAATCCCCATTCTGAATGGGAATGTCATGGCCTGCAGCTGTGATCAGGACCATGTCGTCATGGTGGACCGCCACGCATGTCTTGATCGGCCGCCCTATTTCCTCGCGGATTTCACGGGTGCTGCGGCCATGGAATTTCTCGAGCTCCTGAGAGGATAAATTGGCTAACCCCTGAGCGATCGGCTCATTCTCGAGTGAACAGATACTCACAGCCTCTCCGGCATGAAAGGTTCCCTCGATCCGCAACACACCCGAGGGGAGCAGGCTCCGATCTCCGCGCTGGAGTGCCTGGCGTGCCCCTTCGTCCACCAGAATCCGCCCTTTCGCGGCTCCGCAGGTCAGAATCCAGCGCTTGCGGCTGTCCACTCCGCCGTTCTGGGAAATGAACCATGTGCCAGGAAGATTTTCAGGCGGTGTGCTGTTCGGGTCAGACATCAAAGGAAGGTGCTCGATGATCTGGTCGATAATTCCTGGAATTCGTCCGGATGTGATGACCGCCGAAACCCCCATCAGCATGGCTTCCTGGACAGAACGAAGTTTCGATTTCATTCCCCCGCGCGAACGGCCGGATCCTGGCCCCCCAGCCGCAGCCAGCAAGTCGGCCGAGACACCCCAGACCCGGCGGACCGGCCGATTTTCCTGGTCCCAGACCGATTCCACATCGGTCAGCAGGATCAGCAGGTTCGAGTGGATCTTTCCCGCAACAACTGCTGCCAGCCGGTCGTTGTCGCCGAACTGCAGTTCTTCAGTGACCACAGTGTCATTCTCATTGATGATCGGCAGAACCCCCCAGGCAAGCAGCCTCTCGATGGTGTGGCGTGCATTCAGGTAGCGCTGGCGATTTTCGAGTCCAAGACGGGTCAGGAGGATCTGAGCGACCGGCACACCGGACTGTCCGAAAATCTCATTGTAAAAGCCCATCAGGCGGGGCTGGCCGATGGCAGCCAGAGCCTGTCGGTCAATCAGGGAGGCCTGGTCCTGGGTCCAGTTCATTCGCCGCCGTCCGGCACCGACCGCCCCTGAAGAAACCAGAACAATTTCGCGTTTGAGCTGCATCTGCCGGATGATGCTCTCTGTGAGATTTCCCACCACATGGTGGTCATACTGGTCTTTCTCGGAATCGATGAGAGCGGTTCCGACTTTGATAACAATACGCTTTACAGATGTTTTTGACATAAATAAATCACTCATTCAGCCCCCGTGGGGATCCTCCCGCTGGCGATCTGAGCAGCCTCTCGCAACTTCGCTCCGTAATGAGTCGGTGAACAGCTTCTGATTCTCAGGGCAGCTTCCTGCCCCATGCTCTCCCATCGGAGGGTTCCTTGATGACCGATTCGAGGAGTCCGCTGAGCTGATTGACATCGCCCGCAGTAAAACCATACCCGTTTTTTCCGTCTTCGATGAGATCCCTGGTTGAACCGCTGCAGGTTGTGGCGATAACCGGAACTCCTGCCGCCATGGCCTCATTGACCACCAGGCCCCAGACCTCAATCAGCGAGGGCATGACCAGCACATCCGCAGCGGCCAGATACGGACCCATCTCGGAGGATTGGACATACCCTTCCCAGAAGACATTTTTCAGATCACGGGTCTGATTTTTATATTCCTCCAGCAGTGGGCCATTTCCGACCAGAATCAATCCTGCATCCGGGGTCTGCACCCGGCGAAAGGCTGCCAGAAGATCGGCAACTCCTTTGCGCTCGATCATCTGCCCGACAAACAGGATAATCCGCTGGGGAAATTTCTGACGCCATGCTGGGAAATCTGTTGAATTTCGTGCGGCTTCCGTGATTCGAGCGAAGTCATCGATGTCAACCGTATTGCACCCGGTTACGATCCGATCCGGCGAGGCCCCGAGATTCGCTATTGTCCGGGTCGCTTCGCTCCCATAGGTCAGGAAAGCATCGCAACGGCGAACGAACAACCGTTTCATGGCTTTCATTAATGGGTTCTGCAGGCGTGAAGAAGCCTCAGTGCTTCCAGACCAGAGAACATACCCGCGTTTGTGTTTTTTTGCCCAATGCTGTGCGATCCATAACGTGGGGGAGGAGTAACCTGTGCCGACAATCACATCCGGGTTGAGCCTGTCGAGGTTTTCGGTAACACCCTTGTTGAAGTGCAGCCCCCAGTCGAGAGAATGAATGTAAATATCACGGGAAGGGAGAACTGTGTACTCGAAGCGGCATCTGGAGAATGGAACGTCCCATTCACGGTTGGCCTCGATTATTGAAAGTAAAAGAACATGAAATTCCAGATCATCTCGTTCAGCCAGGGCGTTGAAAACTGGAACACGATACGGCTGAAGCATTTCCGACAAAAGAACGACTTTAAGTTTCATTAAATGAAAGTCTGCCTTCAGAGATTGAAATAAATGGCCTGATGAAGCAGGAGGAGAATTAACCTCTCCCATTCCCTCATTCCCCTGTATGTACAGCTCAAATTATTGCGGATCAAGTTGAGGAATGAAACCGTCTGAGCCTGGCCCCATTTGCCTCTGAACATTGAGGAATATCACCGTACCGTCCAGAGCGACAGAGAGTCTTTCTGCAGAGGGACACCATCATTCAGTGCTTTGAGCACCGCTTGTCCGCCAGTGGAAGTGATATCATATAAAAATCCGGGTTGCAGGCCATTGATTTCGATTTTTGCGAATGTCCCATTGATCCCTCCTGAGGCGGTAAGGAATGTAAAGGTGTCATCCTTTTGAGGGGCGTAATCATCATGGAAATTGAGCGCCAGCACACCATTCAGGGCGGCTGACCCTGAAACGGCCAGTTTGCCGTACTGATCTGAGTCTTTTCCGATCAGGGGAATTTCCAATCGCCCTGCAGGCCCCATGGACAGGTTTCCGCTGACAGCCAGTATGGTGGCTCCATGCTGTGCGGGGCCTTTAGGAGAGGCAGCGGCAGTTTTCGGATGTAGCACGTTGACTCCGAGCGCCAGCGTCCCATCGTTCTGCAGGCCAAGGAACCCCACGGCCAGCGTGGCTGTGCCGCTTTTCAGGTTGATCGCGCCGTTAGCGGTGATATACGTCCCGTTGGTCGCAACCAGCGCGTTGTTCTCCAAATCAACCTGACCGCGACCGCCTCCGACCTGCCCAATTTGCAAGACTTCCAGGGCGCGTACCATGCCACCATCCACCATGAGGTAGCCCACACCGCTCATGCCCGCCTGGCCGAGTTGGATGTTTCGACAACGGAACAGGCCTCCATCGTCCAGCGAAACGCCGCCGTCGTAGGTGTGGCCAATAACACACAGACCCGCCGCCGGGTCAACCACATCCAACCAGGTTGGATTGGCAGTATGTGCGCTGCCCCACAGGATCATGGCCCCTTCGCCGTCTTTGCCGATGATCAAATCGCCTTCGATGTCGCCCTTGGCCCCGTTCCGCAAAGCCAGGAGATTCGCGATGCCCGCGCCGCCGACGAAGACGCTGCCCAGCACATCCAGATCAGACGGGTCTCCGTTGGTATTACGCCCCTCAATGTTGAGTTCACCATTTTTGATTTGTACGTTCTGGCTGACGAAAAGGTCGCCGCCATCCAGCACTTCGACCGAGCCAAACCAGGTTTGCCCGACGAACAAACTGCCCAGCAGCGCCCACATCGAGGGCTGGCTGCCGTTGGCGCTGAGGCCATTCACAATCACGTTCGAATCCTCGCTGAGGGTGCCCCAGCTCACATAGCCATCGGTGGAGTTCACACGCCCGCCATTCTCGATGGTCAAAAAACCGCTGGCTCCATACCCCACTGCGATGATGCCGGTCTCCCACAACGACCCATCCCCCCCTACAACCGCAGTGCTGGTTGTGTTGGCCAGCAGGCCGCCTACACGCGCCTCTGCGCAGCGCAGGTAACCCCCATTGGCCACGAACAGGTCGCCCTGTCCTTCATCGCCGATGCTCAGGCGTCCTGAACCAGTCATGCTCGTCCCATTGTTGAATACCTGTAAGTGGGCAACAGGTGGATTTGAGGGATTTGCCGCGGGCTTTCCGCCAAGGATGGCATGAATATAGGCGCCAGAGCCTGAAGAGATTTTTACTGTTGCAGCATCATTGACCGTCAGCGCTGGATCATCGACCGAGTCGTCCAGCAGGTTCAAGGAGAAATATTGAAAATCCACGACATTTGCGCCGGAGACGATTAACCGGCCAACCGGAACACTGCTTTTGACGCTGGCATCGACCGCATACTGGCCGTTCAAGTCGAAGATTGCGGTATCGCCTTTTCCTGGATCGCCCTGGGGATCCCAGTTTGTGGCCACATGCCAGGAGCCGCCATTCGGGTTGATCCAGCGGTAAGACGGCGAGAGCAGGAAGGCGCGTGCCTGGCCGTTGATGGTGCCAAAGCCAACGATCTTGCCTTTGTTGTTGATGGCGCGAGCTTCTTGTAGTACCCAACCTGAATTCGAAGGAATCAAGTTGTTGAGGTCCTGCATCTGGCCATTCGCCCAGACGAAGGCGTGCGAGATTTGCCCGGTTTTCAGCGCGCCGACCACCTGTCCTTTGTCGTTGATATCGTAGGCGATGCTGTTAGTAAATGTCAGTGCGCCCAGGTCTTGCAGCGCGCCATCCCACAAAATGGCGTGAACCGTAGTGTTATCGGTCAATTTAGAACCACCAACCACCTGACCATTTTCGTTGATCGCCCACGCCTCGCTGAGATCACCCCCCAGCGTGCCCAAATCCTGCATCGCGCCGTTCTGCCATAAAAAGGCATGACCAAGTTGTAGCGCGTCTGCGGTAGTGGATTGACCGACCACTTGTCCAGCATTGTTGACGCCATAGGCAAAGCTGTGATTAGGCCACACCGGGTCCAGGTCGCCCAGGTCCACAATTCCGCCGCTCCCCCACAGGACGGCATGAGTGATATATTGATCCGGTACGCAACAGGCTGACCCCACCGCTTGTCCAGAGTCGTTGATCTCGAAGGCGTAGCTGTCCGGACCGCCCCCCAGCGTGCCCAGGTCCTGCATATTGCCGTTTTGCCATAAAAAGGCGTGGCTGTGAAACTCTGTACCGACGTACGACCCCCCGACTACCTGGCCGGCGTCGTTGATGTCATAGGCCCAACTTCCATAGGCGCCAAGCGCGCCCAAATTCGTCATCGTCCCGTCGTCCCACAGGAAGGCATGCATATACGAACCAATCTGGGAGGCGCCAACCACCTGACCGTCTTCGTTAATCCCGTAACCTTTGGTCGTAGGTCCTCCCAACGTGCCCAGGTCGGAGATGGTGTAGGAGGAAGTAGAAGGCGGAACCGCTGGAGGCGCAGACCACAGGCAGGCTGCCGCGAGGGCAAGTGGCTTTCCCGATGTGGCGGCCATGGATCGATTCTGGTTGAACAGCGGGGTGATTAACAACGCAAAGGCGACAACAGAGGCTTTCAACAGCATTTGACCACCTCCATGACAGGGGTTGCTCGAGAAGCGAGGCTCCCCGTGGCTTATCGGATTTCCACTTCCAGGTGGATCCAACCCTGGTGGGTGTGACGGAAAATGAAAAGGGTGAGAGTGAATCCACTCTCACCCTTCGATTCGCTCGATCCTTTTTTTAATTAGAGTCGAACAACCGCTGTTGCCTTGAGACCTTTTTGAGAGTTTTCGCACTCAAATTCAACAGTCTCGCCTTCTTTCAGGGTTCTGAAACCATCGCCCTGAATTGCCGTGTGATGAACGAATACATCTGAACCATTTTCCTGTTCGAGGAAGCCATACCCCTTGGACTCATTGAACCATTTAACTTTTCCTCTACGCACCAGCACAAACCTCCGATAAACTTCTAGCCTATCTGACAGATAGTGTGGAGACTCTATCTTTCCTAAAATGCTCTGTAAAGAAGAAATTTTGCATTTTTTGCAAAATTTTCGCTCGATGAGGGAAAGAAAGGGTGCTGAATGACCTCGAAAGAACGTGTCCAGGCTTGTCTGAACCATCAAACTACTGATCGGGTGCCGATTTTCATGTGGTTTCATCCCGGTACCGCCCGTCATCTGGCGGATTTGCTGGGTATTCCGGTTTCCATGGTGGGAGAGGTGATGGGGAATGATATTGCCCAGGCCTGGGTGAATAACAACTATGCCATGGAAGGCATCACTCATGAAAATGAGGGTGAAGGGCATGTGGATGATTGGGGTATCCACTGGGTGCGTGAGGGTGAATTCAATCAGATTGTCGATTTTCCATTGATTTCGGCCACTGAACAGCAGCTGGAGCGGTACCAGTTTCCCTATGCCTCTTTGGAATCGCTCCTGAATAACATGCAGCCCATCCTGGAAAAGAGACACAACTTATATATCGGTGTGGATGTTTCACCGTGTGTCTTTGAAATGTACTGGAGGCTCCGAGGCATGGAGCGGTCCCTCCTGGATATGATAGAAACGCCTGCCCTGGCGAACCGGATGCTGTCACGTTGCGCCGACTTTGCAGTGGCTCTGGCACAGGAGTCCTGTCAACGTTTCAAGCCGGACTGGCTCTGGACCGGCGATGATGTGGCCGGGCAGAAGGGACTGATGATGCATCCGGAAAAGTGGCGTGAGTTGGTCGGGCCGCATCTCCGGCGTGTTTTCGATATTGGCAAAGAGCATGGACTGCCGGTGGCTTATCATTGCTGTGGAGCACTTCGTCCAATCCTGCCGGATTTGATTGAAATGGGCCTGGATGTTCTGAATCCGGTCCAGTGCAATTGCCCGGGGATGAATCCCCTCGAGCTCAAAAAAGAATTTGGAAAGACTCTGACTTTTATGGGGGGAGTGGACACACAGGGACTGTTGCCTCACGGAAGTGCTGAGCAGGTTTATAAGGCCACGGCCGGGTTGATCGATGGCATGACCGAGGGCGGTGGCGGTTACATTCTGGCTGCTTCACACACCATTCCTCCGGAAACACCCGATGAAAATATCTTTGCACTTTATGCGGCGGCAGGAGTCAGCCATGAAGAAATTCTGGCCAGAGCTTCTGATTGCCGAAATAAGATTGACACCCTGAAATGCGCAGAGCCATACTCTGTAAATGATTGACCAGGGTGGCCAATTCAGGCCGCTTTCGCCTGCCATGCCCATTACCGAGATGTCATCATATTCCATACCCGGAACCCTGCTTCCGGGAAGGAGAGAAGCCTTGCCGGATTGTGCCAGATCCAGTCGATTGGTTTGCCTGATCTCTTTTATTCTTATCCAGCATTGTTCCATTTGCCACCATGCCCTGGCTGGTTCTCAATCGATGGATGGAGAATGGCTGGATCAGAAAAACAGCGATCGAGAGGTCGAGAAGTTCCAGAACCACACCCCTTCATGCCGGAAGGTCTTCCTGCCGCAGAATGTCAATGTCGGAGAGGGTCCCTTCCAGTTCAACATCCGGGCTTTGATGGGCTGTGAGATTTCTGATTCAGTGGAGATAACTCTTTCGTATCCCTTTGTCCTGTTTGTCATCAATCCAGATACAGGCATTCACCCCGGGCCGAATTATGTCCTGCTGGGAAGTGGTGCTTCCAAAGGGATCGGAATGACAGAAGTCTATCTCAAGCTGGCACGCCTGACTCCCGGGGAACCAGGGGAAATCCTGGCGACCATCAAAGCCGATACAGGCATTGGTCTGCCTTTGATGGGACACGGAACCATCGAATGGAGCCAGTTCAAAATAGACAATGGAAGCGATTTCTCGGCGGTTGTTCCACCGGTCCAGGTTCCTACTCGGCGAAGCCGGCCCGGCCGGTGCTCGATCTTCCCGGGGCGATCACCACAAACTCGGTGGTGGCGAAATGGTTCTCCAATTCTTCTGCAGAAAATGTCAGCCAATACCATCTCCGGATCCTTGGAGCTACTGGAGAAGTTCAGTCCGCCACCGCCACCGCACTTCAGACTTCAATGAATGTGGACGGGCTTGCATCCGGGACAGATTACACACTTGAGCTGGCTGCAGTGAATGATGCCGGTGAAAGCGAACCGGCAGAAGTGATGTTTACGACCCGGTTTGATCCATCCAGCCTGCAGGTGGAGGCGCTTCTCAGGGCCTTGAGCCGCGACTGGGATCCCCTGGTGGAGCATTTCGGGACCCTTCAGTCCGCGGTTCCTTCACCCGTGGATTTGAATCACGATGGAAAAGTGGATGATTGCGATGCGCTTGCAATCATCCACAATTTCCTCAACCAATAATCAGGACAGCCGGCCGAACCTGCCGGAGATCAGCTCTCCAGACCCAGGCGGTAACGCCACTCCCGGATCAGGCAATAGGAAACCGGCACGATAAACAGGGTGATCAGCTGGATAATCATCCCGCCGAATCCTGGAATAGCCATGGGGACCATGACATCCGAACCTCGTCCGGTCGAGGTCAAAACCGGCATCAATCCAAGGATGGTCGTGGCGGTTGTCATCATGCAGGGGCGTATGCGGCGCTTCCCGGCATACAGGGTGGCTTCACGAATGGCCTGAATGCTGGATGGACGGACTTCATTGAAACGCTGCCTGAGGTAAGCCGCGATGACCACTCCATCATCCTCGGCAATTCCAAACAGTGCGAGGAATCCAACCCAGACCGCCACCGACAGGTTGATGGGATGGACCTGGAACAGCTCCCGCATGTCCTGGCCAAATAAACTGAAGTTCATAAACCAGTCCTGGCCATACAGCCAGATCAGAATGAACCCGCCTGCTCCGGACACCAGTATCCCGACGAAAATGATGAAGGTGGTCATGACTGCCCGGAACTCGAAATAGATGATCATGAAAGTAATAAACAGCGAAAGCGGCAGAATGATGGAAAGGGTATTGGTGGCGCGGACCTGATTTTCATAAGTGCCGGCGAACTTGTAGCTGCACCCGCGTGGGATGACCAGCTCACCGGATTCCACTTTGGAACGCAGGTATTCATCAGCCACCTGGACCACATCCACTTCGGCCACATCGGCTTTCTTGTCGAAAAGAACATAGGATACCAGAAAAGTGTCTTCGCTCTTGATTTCCTGGGGGCCACGCACATACCGGATGGTGGCCAGCTGGGAGAGCGGAACCTGGACCGGCCCTGCAGGAGCATCCCCGGCCGCTGCTGCTCCCATAACTCCATCAGCAGCAGGCTCCGAACGCATGCTTGGAACCAGGATTTCCTTCAGCGCTTCGATGCTGTCCCGCTTTTCACGCTGGTAACGGATCCGTACCGGATACCTCTCGCGCCCCTCGACAGTGCGTGTGATCGGCATTCCCCCGATCGCCATTTCGATCACATCCTGGACATCACGGATGTTGACTCCATAACGGGCAATGGCATTCCGGTCGAGGTGAATCTCGAGGTAGGGTTTTCCCACCACACGGTCTGCAATTACAGTGGCCGGTTCGATGGTTGGGATTTCCTTGAGATAGCGCTCGATTTCAAGACCGAGGGACTCGATCACTTCAAGAGAAGGGCCATATATCTTGATTCCCATGGCGGCGCGCATCCCGGTCTGAAGCATCACCAGGCGGGTCTCGATTGGCTGCAGCATCGGCGCGGCGGTCGAACCCGGCAGCTGGGCCTCTTTCACAATCTCATCCCAGATATCTTCCGGCTTCTGGATTTCATCGCGCCAGTTGCGAACACGGTCCCCGGTGGCTGGATCGATGCCCCATTCAGGCTTGTAGTTGATGACAGTTTCCACCATGGATATCGGTGCCGGATCGAGCGGGCTTTCAACACGCCCGATCTTTCCCACCACTGTTTCGACTTCAGGGATCGACCGCATCAGCTGGTCCTGTTTGGAGACAACATCCTGGCACTCATCGATTCCCGCATGGGGCATGGTGGTTGGCATGTAGAGGAAAGAGCCTTCATCCAGGGGAGGCATGAACTCTTTCCCCAGTCCGGGAAATTTATGAACCAGCTCCACCCAGGCAGTCGAAGCCCGCAGCCGGTCGCCCTCCAGGCCTGCGCGGTCCATCAGGTTCGGTATCCACCCGAAAAGTGTGCTGAATCCCAGCCAGATGCTCAGGCCGAGAACAGAAAGGAAGATCGGGATCGGAAAGAAAATCCATTTGTAGTCGAGGAAAAAGCGCAGAAGAAACGGGTAGAAAAACTGGAACAGCAGCAGCCCCGCGATGACTGTGCCATAAACCGCCACAACCAGCCCAAGATTCTTCATAAAACCTGGCGCATGGCCGAGAGGCATCCAGCTGTCGGTCAGAACCAGCAGGATGACGATGACAATGGCTGTGTTGAGAATCCATTGGACAGTTTTCTTCTTCCAGCCGCTCAAGCTGGTTTCGAAGAAACGGTAGACCCCGAGAGCAATCAGCAGCAGTCCCAGCCACCCATTGATCGAACGCGCCACCCAGGCCCCACCGAGACACAGGAGCGCGACATTCAGAAGGCTTAACCACAAGGGAATCTTTTTCTTGCGAACCAGTATCAGCATCAGGCAGGGAACAATTGCGATGGCCACGATCAGGGAAGCGGAAAGGCAGAAGGTTTTGGTATAAGCCAGGGGTTTGAAGAGCTTGCCTTCGGCTCCGATCATCGCGAAGACCGGCAGGAAGGTGGCGATGGTGGTCGCCATGGCGGTGACCACTGCGCTGCCAACATCGGTGGCGGCTTCATAGACCACTTCGTAGGCTCCCTGCTCTTCTCCCTGGTCATCGGAGTTTTCCACCCTGGCGATGATGTTTTCACAGAAGATGATCCCCATATCGACCATCTCACCGATCGCAATGGCGATTCCTGCCAGAGACATGATGTTGGCATCCACATTGAACAGCCACATCAGGATAAAGGTGATCAGAATGGTGAGGGGCAGGAGAGAACAGATCAGCACCGAGGAGAGAAAATGGGAAAGCATGATCACAATGATCAGGATGCTGGTCAGCACCTCTTCTTTGAGGGCTTCTCGAAGGGTATCCAGAGTTTCACGGATCAGCTCGGTCCGGTCATAAAACGGAACCAGGCGGATCTTCGAAACAGTCCCATCCTCGAGGGTTTTTTCGAACCCGCGCAGAACCCAGGTTTCACGCCCATCCACCATCTCCCGGTCTCCGATGCGGTCCAGGGTGGTTTTAATATGTTTGATGACTTCGAGAGGGTTTTCACCGAAACGGACCACCACCACCCCGCCGCACACCTCGACTCCCTCTTTGTCGAGGACACCACGCCTCAAAGCCGGTCCGAGTGAAACCCGGGCCACCTGGCGAAGGAAGATGGGAACATTGTCGTTTTCTTTGATGACAGTGTTTTCGAGGTCTTCAACCGTTTTGATATAACCAATGCCACGGACGATATATTCGACTTTGTTGATCTCGATGGTGCGTGCGCCGACATCGATATTGGAGCGCCGTACAGCCTGGGCGACCTCCTCCAGAGTGACACGGTAAGCGCGCATTGCATCCGGATCGACATCGACCTGGTATTCCTTGACATGGCCGCCCACAGCGGCGACTTCACTGACTCCATCGGAGCTCTGCAGGGCATAACGGACAGTCCAGTCCTGGATGGAGCGCAGTTCTTCAAGCCCCCATTCCTTTCCCTCGAGGGTGTACCAGAAGACCTGCCCGAGCGCAGTCGAATCCGGGCCGAGCTGCGGGACCACCCCTGCGGGAAGGTCGCTTTGAACTGTCGACAACCGTTCGAGGATGCGTGTCCGGGACCAGTAAAATCGACATCATCCTTAAAGATGATGTTCACACTCGAGAAACCGAACATCGAGTACGAGCGGACATCCTTGACACCCGGAACACCCAGCATGGCCACTGTAAGGGGATAGGTGACCTGGTCTTCCACATCCTGGGGAGATCTCCCCTCCCAGTCGGTGAAGACTATCTGCTGGTTTTCTCCAATGTTCGGAATGGCATCCACTGGAACCGGATCGGTCGGGAAACCCTTCGAATCCCATTCGAATGGCATGACATAAAGGCCCCATCCGGAAAGCAGGATGACTGCCAGCACGACGATCAGAGGGTTGTCCATGCAGAACCGGATCATCCGGTTCACCAGGGGTTCACGCTCCGGGAAAGAAAGATGAGTGGGTGGGGTCAGATTGTCGCTCATTCTTTCACCCCCCGCGCCGGGTAGGTCTTCCTGATTTCCCCGCAGCGCAGCATTTTCGATCCGAAGTAGGGATTGGCGATGGTGTCGCCGGTCTGGATCCAGTAAGCCCCTTTATTATCAAAGGCCATCGGACAGAAGCTGTGTTTGAGGGGCTGATCGAGCGGATTTCCGAAATGGCGAATCCAGAGGTTTATCGCCTTGGAAACTCCCTCGAATTTCTCACGCAGCAGCTCGATATCGGCGGCTTTGCCGGCCTCTCCAGCTGCGGCGGCCAGGGCCTGCTGATCCTTTTCCCAGGCAGGCTGCTGTTCTTCAGGAAGCCCGGCCGGTTTGAATTCACCGATCAGGTGGGCGAGGTTTTTCGAAGCCTTTTCCGCATTGTCAAAGGAATCACCGGCGAGTGCCTCCTGAAGGGCGAGATAGGCTTCGAACACCGGACGGACTGCACCTGCCAATGGTTCATTATCTGAAAAAGCATCGAAGAGCTGGGAGGGCTGCTGATCTCCAGTTGAGTCGCTGCTCGATCCATCCAGGCTCATCATGCTGGGTTTGGCGACAATCTGAAAAGCGCTGTCGATCTTGAAGTTGCCTTTTGTAACAACCCGTTCACCCGCTTGAAGGCCGCTCTCGACCACATAAAATCCATCGGCATGGGGGCCGAGCTCGACTTCACGCCCGATATAAAAGACTCCATCCTCGCGCTTCTCTTCGACATACACAATGGCGCGTTTGCCGGTGATCAGTGGCGCCGTGTCAGGAATCACCAGCGGAAGCTCCTCATCAGAGGGGAGAGTTTCAAATCCGAGGGACTGGGCGGTTTCGAGCTTCATTCCACAGATCGAACAGAAACCAAACAGATCCTCGACCACCTCCGGGTGCATCGGGCATAACCATTTTCCGGCGAATTCAGGAGCCAGCACACGGCCGCCCTGGGCGGGAGTTGCCTGCACAGTCGCCCGGACAAACATTCCCGGTTTCAGGCGTTCATTGCTGTTGGGAACATTGATGCGAAGCTTGATAGTTCTGGAGCGTTCATCGAGAACCGGGCTGATGAAGGTCAATTTTCCCTGGAAAATTTCTCCCGGAAAGGCTTCCGCCTCGAAGGATACATTCTGGCCATAGTGGAGCCAGGCAAGGTCTGACTCATAAGCATCGAGCATCAGCCACACCATGGAGAGGTCGGCTATGGTGTAAATGGGATCGCCTTCATCGACATACATGCCAACAGTGCCTTCACGCCGCATGACGATGCCGGAGGTGGGTGAATAAAGCGTGACTGTATCTTCCGGCGATCCGCTTTTGAGCACTTCCTCGACCTGCTCCTGAGTCAGCCCCAGGCGCACCAGCTTTTCTTTGGATGCCTGAATCAGGGACTGCCCGGTATTCTTGAGAAGGTTGGAAGCCTCCCCCTGCATCTGACGGTCGGTCTGGACCGCCTGAAGCAGTTCCTGTTGAGCGGAATAGAGCTCCGGGCTGTAGATTTCGACCATGTGATCGCCCTGACGGACCTTGATTCCTGTGAAGTCTACAAACAGCCGCTCGAGGCGTCCGGGGACACGGGCACTGATGAATGCCAGGCGGGATTCATCGGCCTGGATCTTTCCCACCAGGCGGAGAGTTTTGGTCGCCTGGCGGTGCTCCGCCGGAGCGGTTTCGATCTCCGCCAGGAATCGGGCTCTTTCCGAAAGGGTGATTTCCGGAATGCCAGCATCGCCTCCACCGCTGTCATCCAGCGGGATGAGATCCATGAAGCAGATGGGGCACTTCATGTCTCCTGAAGGCAGTTTGATCTGGGGATGCATCGAACAGGTCCACCACTGCGGTTTGGCGGCTTCGGCAGCCTCGCTGGCCGGTGCTGTTCCGGATGAGGATGCACCATCTGTGCTGCGCTCTCCGACGGAGGATGACCTCTGGTGTTCAACAAATATGCCACCGGCAAACGCAGCCAGGACAAGGATCAGCACCAGGATCCAGCGGACAGCTCCTGATTGGTTCTTCATGGACTAACTCCTTGGATTCTTATTCCGGGTTGTGTGACGGCGCCGGAGGTTCTTCCGGCGAAGGTGAAACAGGCGCGGTGTTCGTTGCAGGCTCTTCTTCGAGAGGAGCCTCCTGGAGTCCGGCAGGGCCAGCTGCCCTCGGGAGTGCCGCGATGGGCCTCCCGGTCAGGCTTTCGATTCGTGCGAGTGCCTGAAGAGAATCGGCCACAGAGCGGTAATAACTTTCCTGGAAGACCAGCAGTTCTCTTTCGCTGTCGATCAGTTCAAGGAAAGAAGCCTGGTCGGTCCGATAGGCGCTCTCGGTGACCTCCAGGGCCTGACGGGCTTTGGGGACCAGGACATCCGATAAAAGGCGCAGCTGGCGTTGCGCATTCCGGTATTTGTAAAGCTGGTCTTCGAGATCGGCGGAGATGCGGTTATGCAGCTCCTGCCTCATGCTGAGGAGTTCACGAACCCCCGATTCAGCCTCACGGACTCCCGCTTCGATCCGTTTACGGTAAACCGGCAGGTTCATTTCGAAGGAAGCGATCCATTCATCCCGGGCGTTTTCCATCATCCTTTCATTGGCATCCATCCAGTTCAGTCCGATCGAGAAATCGGGATACTTTGCCTGGTGGGCCAGGGAGAGCATGGTTTGAGATTTCTGGATCCGCATATCCAGGGCCTGAAGTTCGGGATTCGAGAAAGAGGCCTGGCGGCGCAGATCGTCGATATTCGGCTCAATCGTTTCCAGGGTGATTTCAGTAAGCGGCGGCAGTGACGATTCGGGTGGGCGGTTCAGGAGGGCATTCAACCGGGCATGGATCGGCTTGCGCGAATCCTCCAGGCTGTGCAGTTCATTTTCCATTTTCCCCAGCTCCACCTGGGCTTTGACTACATCACGATTCCCGCCTCGTCCAACCCCGAATCGAGCGGTCGCCACACTCTCGAAATGACGCATCAGATCCAGGTTTTCGCGGGTGGTCCGGATGGTCTGTTCGAGGTAATACAATTCATAAAAAGCATCTTTCACCTGGCTGCGCAGCTCGAGGCGTGCCTTTTCCATCTCCTTATGCAGGGCTTCCGCTTCGGTGGATTCGATCGTGCCTTTGAGCCTGCGCTTCCCGGGGTACGGAAACATCTGCATAAGCCCGATTTCACGCTCGGTCTCCATGGTCTTATCCAGATACTCCATGTAAGAAAGGCGCGGATCTTCGAGCGATGTGGCTTGGGGGACTTTCAGTGCGGCGGACTGCCAGCGATGAAAGGCTGCCTTGAGGCCCGGGTTGTTCCTCTCCGCCAGCTGCAGGAAATCATCAACCTGCGCGGGGGAGGGAAGCGCTTCGGTGGATTGCAGGCTGCCCGGATAAACAGCCATTTGTGCAGGACACACAGCCGGGAACAGGCAGATGGATAACCCGAAAAAAATGAACATGAATCGGCGCCCGAAATTGAGGAGCCTGGGAATGCAGCTGGCTGCTTTCATGATTTTTCTCCGCTCTGAATTCAGTTCCAACTTTTTCACGCCCGAATTTGGGCAGATTTGGGAAGCATGCCGGGAGAGACCGAGCCGAGGATAAAACAGAATGCTCCTGCTGTCAGGACAGATCTCTCCTGTTCAGGGAGAAGGAAATCAACATCGAAGGATGGAGTCTGAACTGTTCAGGTTGCCAAAAAACATGAGCTGGCTTGAAGGAAAAAGCAGGGCCAGGATTTGATCCGGGGAGAATGGTGCAGTCCAGAAGTCCTTTGCGGGGATGACGGGAATCCCTTGCAAGTGGTTCTGGGAGGAATCGGGAGAGGTGGATTTCGGTGCCCTGTCGGATGGCTTGTCGCCACAATGGCAAGGCCCCAGGCCGGACTGGCATTCACAGTGGGCCGAACCACACTGGCAGCGGGTTGGCTTTTCGATCCTGGCGGTACAGCAGCAGTGCTCCTGGCAGGATTCTTCTTCAGAGGCTTTCTGTGAGCAGAAGCAAAGTGTGTGTGGGATGGCCGACACAATCGAAACCACCAGCAGAAGCCTCAGGAAACGGTGCGAGTGCATGACCATAACTAAACAGTCCCTGCAAGGGGTTGTCAAGGATCGTTTTTTTACATCAATCCGGTCTTCACTTCATTGACCTTTTTCCGGTCATGCCTACACTTGGACTGTTATGCCCGAAGAGGTCGAGACCACCATAGAAATCCTCCGTGAGCTGCTGGAAACGGAATCCGAAGAGGTGCTGCGCTGCCTGCTGCCGGATTTCCATCCCGCGGATCTCGCGCTGGCGATGAGCCAGCTGTCCCGTGATGAAGCCACACGGATTTTTTCCTGCCTGAGTGAGGTCCTGGCGGCCGATGTGCTGGCCGAGGCGGATGAGGAACTGATCGCTGTCCTGACCGAGGATCTCCCCGACCAGGAGCTCTCCGATCTGCTCGAAGAGATGGAGCCGGATGATGCCGCCGATGTGGTCGGCGAGCTCGAGGATGAGGGCCGTGCACGCCGTGTGCTCGACCTGATGGATGAGGAAGACCGCAGCGACCTCGAACGCCTGCTGGCGCATGATGAGGAGTCTGCGGGTGGCATCATGACCTCGGATTACCTGGCCTTTCCAGAGTTCTGGACAGTCCACCAGGCGATCGAGTTTCTGCGCCATTCCCAGCCGGAAATCCACTTCACCTATGCCTTCACACTCGACCGGGCCGGGTGCCTGCAGGGTGTTTTTCCGATCCAGATGCTGGTCTGGACCGATTCTTCTGTGCAGCTCAAGGAAATCGCCGATCCCGAAGTGATCCGGGTTGAAGGGGATATGGACCAGGAGGAAGTCGCCAGGCTGTTTCTCAAACATGACCTGGTTTCGCTGCCGGTGGTGGATGCAGAAGGGAAGTTAATTGGGCGAATCACCAGTGATGATGTTCTCGATGTTCTTCAGGAGGAGAGCAGTGAGGATATCTTCAAGCTGGCCGGCACCAGCGATGACGAGCTGATCACCCGGTCGATCCTGAATGTTCTCAAACTGCGCCTTCCCTGGCTGCTGGTGGCGCTGCTGGGAGGGATCGGCTGTTCGTTCATTCTCGGAAAATTTGAAGTGGAGCTTGATAAATTCACTTACCTGGCTTTTTATCTTCCTGTCATCATGGCAATGGGGGGGAAATGTCGCCACTCAATCCTCGACATTGATCGTTCGGGGCCTGGCTACCGGACAGGTGCATTCCCGCAAGCTCTTTCGGACCATCCTCAGGGAGGCTCGTGTGGGCAGCCTGATCGGGCTTGTGTGCGCATTGATCGCGGGTGGATTGAGTGGGCTTTTCGCGCGCCTGGCCGGCCTGCCACCGGCTACCGGGCTGGTGGTGGGGCTGTCGATGCAGATCTCGATGACCTGCGCCGGCCTGTTCGGTTCCCTGGTTCCTCTCACTCTGTCGCGGCTGGGGGTGGATCCGGCAGTCGCCTCAGGTCCATTCATCAGCATGTCGAATGATGCCATGGGGTTGCTGATCTATCTGACTGTCGCGCGAACATTGAGTATCTATCTGATCTGAGGAAATTCCGGTCAGAAGATCTGCATTGGAATGCTGCAAAGATGCGATGGAATCTTGAAACACCTGGATGGATGCTGGTGTGGGGTGGGCTGGTGGGCCTGTTCACCGGTGGAGTCACAGTCCTGTACCGCCTGGCAGTCATTGCAGGCAATCATGCCATCTGGGGGGAGAATCTGGCGGGCGCCTGGCTAAGCCCGATGCTGCGCCTGGTCATGCCGGCGCTCGGGGGCCTGCTGGCGGGTGTGCTGCTCTATCGATGGAGGTCTTATACCCCGGGGCATGGAATCCCCCTGGTGATTCACTCGGTTCAGACCAACCAGATCCGGTTTCCCTGGAGAATGGCGCTTCCCTCATTTGCTTCTGTGATTGTCCTGACCAGTGGAGGTTCCGCCGGTCCGGAGGGGCCTGTCGCAGAGATCGGCTCGGTCTTCGGCTCCAATGTGGGGCGCATTTTGAATGTCAGCCAACGCTCCCTGAGGACTCTGGTCGGGTCGGGAGTGGCTGCTGCGATCGCAGCCGTGTTCGGAGCGCCGATCGGCGGAGTCTTCTTTGCGGTCGAAGTCATCTTTCAGGGTTTCGAGGTGGCCCAGTTCGCCCCGGTGGTTCTGTCGGCTGTGGTTGCCTCTCTGGTGAGCCGGGCGGTCTTTGAGCATGAAACAGTTGTCGCGCTCCCGGCATTCACTTTCAATGCGGTTGAATTTCCCGCCTACATCCTGCTGGGGCTGCTGTCTGGAGCCATAGCGGGAGTTTACATTTTCTGGATGGACCGTTGCTCGATTCTGTTTGGTAAAATCAAGGCCCCGATGTGGTTGAAACCCGCACTGGGAGGGCTTGGAGTGGGGATCATCGGGCTGTATCTCCCCAGGGTCATCGGTGAAGGCTATGAATCCATGAACCAGGCCTTCCAGGGGCAGATCCTGATCCATGAGTTGTTCTGGATGCTGGCAGGCAAACTTGTGGCGACCGGTCTGACTATCGGCTCCGGCGCTCCGGGAGGGTGTTTCGCACCGGCGATTTTCATTGGAGGAACCCTGGGAGGATTTTATGGCGCGCTGCTTGAAATCATATTTCCTGAGACAATCACCAACCCCGGTGCCTATGCCCTGATGGGAATGGCCGGGATGATTGCCGGCTCTTTCAATGCGCCGATGACCGCCATATTGATCGGGCTGCGTGTGTCCCGTGAAAGCTTCGATACCCTGCTGCCACTGATGACCACTGTGGCGCTGTCGACTTTTGTCATGTCACACTGGGATCATGTCTCTGTCTATACTCGAATTCTCCGCCGTCATGGACGCTGGTTCCCCTTTGGATATGACCGGGATCCGCTTCTGCATATCTCTGTCGCGGATGTGGTCCAGAAGAATCCGCGCAGCCTGCCGGAATCGATGAGCGCCGAGGAGGGGCTTGCCCACATTCGCGAATGTGAAGATCCGGCATTTCTGGTTGTGGATGAACAGGGGCAGTTTCGGGGTGTGGTTTCACTGGAAGATCTGCGCCTGGCCCTGGCTGATCCGATGATGGGGCGTTTGCTCAATCTTTCCGATGTGGTCAACCCGGCGCTGCCGCACCTGACCCCGAAAGCCAGCCTGCGCGATGCGGTTCATCTCTTTTCTTCCACCAAGGCGGAAGCCTGCCGGTATTCGAAGGAGGGAAAGAGCTGGTCGGCCTGGTCAGCCGGGATGCCATTCTTTCCGCTTACCGCCGGACAGTCCCGGGAAAAGGGGAAGGGTGAGCGGAAAGGCTTCGTGGTGATGAGTGGGCTTTAGTTGCTGCAGGGAGGGAGTACAGTACTCAGAATCTCTCCTTGAGAGATTCAAAATATATCTGACAGATAAAAGGGATGGGAAAACGATGAAAACGCGCACTGGGAACTTTCCAATTGGTTTTCGCAGAGGGGGGGGCTGGCAGGGGGATATCGAAGCCCTCGCTCAATTCGCGAAGAATGCCGGGTTTGAGGCGATCGACCTCGGAAAGGCGACCCGGGAAGATGTCGCTGTTCTGAAAAAGCATGGGTTGATGGTAGGGAGTGTCGATCTGGAGAACTGGCAGAACCTGTTTTCCAAAGATGAGGGCGAGCGCAAAGCGGCAGTCCAGCAAAATATCGCCTATATCCGAGAAGCCAATGCGCTGGGGGCAACACGCTTTTTCCTGTGTGTGATGCCCAAGGATCCTTCACTCAAGATGACCGAAAACCTTTCCATTGCGGCGAAGAGCCTTTCGGAACTGGCCAGGGCTGCGGAGAGTCTCAACTCCATGCTGGTCATCGAGGGGTGGCCGGGGGGGTGGCCGCAGTTTTCCAACCTGTGCTGCAATCCCGAAACTTACCGTTGGATGATCAAAGAATGCGGGTCGAAGGGACTCGGGATCAATTTCGATCCTTCCCACCTGGTGAGGATGTATATCGATCCGGTACGCTTCCTGGATGAGTTTCTTCCAAGTGTTGGCCATGTCCATGGCAAAGATACCGAGATACTGCCCGAAAAAATCTATGAGTTTGGAGTCTACCAGTTTTCGGCTTTCGAGCCGCATCCTCACTGTGGCGAAAATGTGTGGCGTTACACCATTCCGGGCCATGGACAGGTGCGCTGGGTCCGCCTGTTCCAGATGCTGGCCAATGCCAACTGGAAGGGCATTGTCAGTGTGGAGCTGGAAGATGCCTCTTTTACCGGTTCGCCCGAAGCGGAGCAGCAGGGCTTGAACTGTGCTCTGGCATTTCTGAAAACTGTCTGAACCTGCTGGATCACCACTGGAAAGATCAGGGAAGGGGGCGTAAATTCTGTCCCCTTCTTTTTCTAAAATGTTGCTTAAAGGTGGATCCTGCCGATAAACTGAGTGGAAGAGGAAGCGGATCGGATGATTTCACCTGCCCCGGGATGTGTGAAAAGGATATTCATCGGGCTGCCCTGCCGGATGGTGGCTGTGGTTCTCTTTCTGGGGATGTTTCAACCTGGCTGCGGCCCATCCCATGCCCAGGATAGTGATTCCTATTCTCTGCCGAATGTTTCTTCTCTCTCCCCGGCGACACCGGCGACTGTTCTCCCATCCACCTATTATGGGCGTAAGAGGAACCTGACCTATGATCCCTTCCGGCGGTCTGCCACCGGCCGGATTCTCAATGAGGAGCTGGAGGAATCGCTGACAGGCAGCTCCAGTAACAGCCGGATCGATACAGCCGACGAGGATTCATCGATCTATCTCGGCCTGCCTGAAAGGCGCGAATCCAGACCGCCCGCTCCGTCGCTTTCCATGACTCAACCGGGTGCCCCGATCAGCCTTGACCCGATGGGGTGGAATGGCCTGATGCCGCTTGCGCCCGGCTCGCAGCTGCTGCCTGTGCCATCCATAAAAACAGGGGGCCAAACACCCGCGCTCCAGGCTCCTGCCCCGATTCTGCCCAGCCAGTCCGACCTTCAAAGCCGGACACTGTCGACCAAGACCAAAGGAAGCCAGGCGGAAAAGCTCGATCCTTCCCGCCTTTCGGAAACCAGTTCGACTGTTCTCAAAAGCCGTGGGGAAAATCTCACCGATGAAGCCGGACATTCCACCCCACAGGCCAAAACCACCCGCAAGAAAAAATTGAAAAAAGGGGATAAGGAAGAGCCTGTGGAGGAGCCATCCGCATTGCTGATGCAGCCGGTCGAACCGGTGGCCTCCAGGGCTGCGGGAGAAAAACTCAGGAGCCAGAGCCTGTCGAGCAGCGCCGGTGTTTCGAATCTTTCCACAGGGAAATCCGGATCAGCAGCCCAGTTCACTTCGCCGTTCGGCGGAACAATTGCCAAACCACCCCAGCTCCCATCCCGCCGGTTTCATGGTGGGAATCCGGGTGAAGCCCGCAGGCCGGATTACACCTACCAGTTCCAGGGTCCACGGCGTTATTCGGTGGGTGAAACCGAATATGGCAGTGGAACCAGCTACGAAAGCCTGCCTTATTACCGCCGGAAAAGGTGAGAGGGTTTGAAGGCCACTCTCCCCAAGATGCCGGATTTCCGGCCCTTTGCGCTTCTCAAAGGACCGCATCTCCAGACCCTGGCAGGCTGGGCGGCAATTCCTGAAACTCCCTTGCCGGAAACAGAGATTATCCGGATGCGGTTGGAGGATGGCGACCAGACCACGCTTCACCTGCACCCTTCTCGCGATCTGGAAAGAAGTTGTCCGATTCTCCTGCTGCTGCATGGCCTCGAAGGGGATGCTTCGAAGCCATACATGGTTCGGACTGCGCGCAAAGCCTGGCAGAAAGGTTTCCGGACTGTGCGCATGAACCTGCGCTGCTGCGGAGATGCCGAGGGTCTTTCCCGCCGGTTTTACAATGGGGCTCAATCGGAGGATGTGGCTGCTGTCTGCCGGTGGCTCACAGGCCGGTTTCCCGATGCTCCTCTGTTTGTCCTGGGGTTCTCATTGGGGGGCAACCTGGTGCTCAAGACAGCTCTGCAGGAAGACTTGCCCCGGCTGGATGGAGTGATCGGCATCTGCCCGCCGGTCGATCCGCACCGCAGCGCATCCGCCCTGCGAAGCTGGCGCAATCTTCTTTACCACTATCGCTTTGTCCAGAGCCTGGTGGATCGAGTCGAACGGAACCGCCATCTTCTCTCCCCACACCCGGAGATGGAGCTGCATCCGCGCATGAGCCTGATGGAGTTCGATGCGCTTTTTACTGCGCCGCACAGTGGATATCGTGACCTGAAACATTATTATGACACCTGCCAGACCAGCCATCTGCTCAATCAAATCCGCTGTCCCTGGCAGATCATCACCTCACGTGATGATCCCATGGTCCCGTTCGACTCGTTCGATCCAGTTGCCGGGCAGGCGAACCTGATTGCCACACGGCATGGAGGCCATCTTGGATTTATCGGGCCAAAAAACGGCCAGGATCCAGACTGGCGCTGGGCTGAAAATCGTGCCATCGATTTCTGCTGCAGGGTGCTCGATGGGAGCGGATGACAGAGGGTTGGATTCACACAGTTATGAATTAAAATCAAGTTTGAAAGGAAGGATGAAATGGTAAAAATTTCAGCGGAATATCAGAATCAGCTGCGGTGCAGGGCCATTCATGGCCCCTCAGGGAATGCGCTGCTGACCGATGCACCTGTGGACAACCATGGGAAAGGAGAAAGTTTTTCTCCTTCAGATTTAGTCGCGACAGCCCTGGGAACCTGCATGATGACGGTCATGGGGATTGTGGCTGAAAGAGACCGGATCCCCTACGAAGGGGTTCGTGTCGAAGTCATCAAAGAGATGGCCACCGCCCCACCCCGGCGGATTGCACGACTGCAGGTGCGCCTCGAAATGCCGGGCGGGTTGACACCGGATCAACGCAAGAAGCTGGAAAACACAGCCCATTTCTGCCCGGTGCACCGAAGCCTGCACCCGGATATCGAGGTGGATCTGGAGTTTGTATACCCGGATGCGCCATAAGACACCCTCGCCTCAATGTGGGCAGTGAATGCCCACTGGGGGACCTGTAACGAATTGAAGTGTGGCAGATTCGCAAATTCAGGTTATAATCCAGGGAGTAGTGCCGATAAGCAGGTAAAGAATCCGGATCAACCTCAAGGAGGAGGTGAAAGATCATGGAAGTGGGAGGAATCTTCCACATCAACAGTCTGGATGCCTGGCAGGGATCTTTCAGTACCGGCGGAGGGTACCGGCCCAGGCCGCAGAAGAAAAAAGAAGAGAATCCCTCTGACCAGAAACATCCGGAACCACCCGAAGGTGTGACCCGGGATGATTCCGGTGTGGTCCATGTCGATCTGACCGCCTGACCTCTGCGCGAAACCTCAGGGATCGCCTGAATCTTCTAATGAATCCTCAGTGCAGAACGGGCCAGGTCGGCTTTTCAGCCCAGGTGAGGCTCGATCTTCGATAAGAGGGCCTTTTTGGGCATGAAGCCGACAAAGCGCTCGACTTCCTGTCCGCCTTTCAGGATCACCAGAGTAGGGATGCTGTTGACTCCGAAACCATCACGAATATTCGGGCAGGCATCGGTGTCCACTTTGCCGACTTTGAGCTTTCCTGCCAGTTCATCCGCCAGTTCATCGATAATAGGAGCGAGCATTTTACAGGGAGGGCACCAGGTTGCCCAGAAATCGATCAGCACAGGAATGCTCGATCCCTTCGCTTCGGTTTCGAAGTTCTGTTCGGTAAATTCCAAGGTATGTGCGCCTGCCATTTGACTCTCCTGATTGGGTGTAGTGATAGTCTTGTCACTGTTGCCTCAATAGTGGACCGGAATCCTCCACGCATCGAGACATGCTTTGAATCTACACGCCTGATCGACTGGAAACAAGAGAGCCATACAGGAAGGGCTGTGGATGAGCATGTAAGATATTATCGCAAATCACTCCGTTCTGTTACATCACCAGTGGGCTGGTCTGTGTAGAATATGTGGATAACTGAAGAAAATAGAGGAATTATTACCAGTGGAATATGGCATAAGGACTGCTAATATCCTTTCCTGCGATGCACCGCTGGAACCAATTCTGTTGGGTATCCGGTGGTTTGGTGATACATTGAATGAGAAGGCAGGCCGGGTGGAAACAAGTGGTACTGTTTCAGCCTGTGAGGCCGATGAGATCGAAGGAGACTCGCCATGTCCTGGATGCCACGCCCCTTTCGGACGAAAACTGCAAAAGTCCCTTTCAGCCAGTTCCGGTTTGCGGATCCGGGGCTGGACCACTCGATTGATGCGTATGCCCGCTTTCTGTTTGCACGAATCACATTTGTAAAAGGGACACTCTGCGCGAATCATAAAAAAGGGCGTTTCCACGAGAAAGGTGAAATGAACCTGCTGCATGTGCGCAAACATGCGGATCGTGATGGAATTTTGGGAGTTTCTCTTGTCCAGAAGTCGACCGGGTTGACCAAATCGGTCTGTGTCTCCCTGCCACAGGACTCGATTCTTGAAGGGTTGGGCCAGGGGTGCCGCCTGGCCAGTTCGCTGGTCCAGGATGGGATAGGGGGGCTGGTGGAGCTGTGTCCGAACAACCGTGTCCGTGTATGGGCCTTGTTCAATGAACCACTGCCTGCACGCGAGGCGGTCGAGAAGGTCAAATCCCTGAAAAAAAGGTCCTTTATATCCAATGAAGGGACCTATTTCCCCGATCCGGATGGCCAGACCAGCTTCCTGGAACTGCCGCCTTACCCCGATTCAGATTCCGGTCAGTGGTCCTTGCTCATGCCGCTCGACCAGGCGGAATCGCTGCTGGATGATCTTTCGTACCCGGTTCCCCCTCCCGACTGGAATGGGCTTCTGGGGGACCTTCCGCTTGAAAGCCGTTATTCGATCGAGAAAACATCAGCCGCACGCTCCGAGATCAACCTTGTTTCTGACCGGGAGGAAGAAACTTCCAACCCTTCCACCGGAAATGTCGGCGAGGATTCGACCCCTCCAGTTTCACCGGAACCCTCGGCGTTGGAGCCAGCACAGAGCACATCTCCGTTGAGCGCAGTCGCTGGAAAAGTGGTCTACTTCCCCGGCGCAGTGGAAAATGCGGAGGTGTCAGAGGTCGAAGAAACCACGAATGATCCCATCGAGGAGGAGCCTGCCTCGGAAAACGAAACAGTGCTCCAGCCCGAGGTGGATGAAGATCCGGAGGAAACTCCTTTCCCGAAAGGGCATTCTTCAGAGGATCGGACACGGGTTTACAACCTTTCACCCCTGTCGGCTTCGGTGCCGGGAATTATCGGCCAGCTGCTCAATCCAACCCGGGTGAGCATTCCCACTCCCAGTGTCACACTCAATGAAGTCCTCAATGGAGGCTGGACCATTCAGCGCCTGTACCTGATCACCGGTTGTTCCGGTGACGGAAAAACCACCTTCTGCTCCTGGGCTGCGGACTTCGCAGCCAGCCGCCATATTCCGGTGATCTTTGTCTCCTTCCAGGCCCCCAAGGAGCTGCTGTCGATCTATGCGCTGTCCCGCACTGCGGGAATCGATTCGGCACTGATCGAAAGCGGACTGTGCCGTGATACGAAATCCTCTTCAGCGGAGGATCTCCGCAAAGTTCTGATGAACGCCGGGCGGCGTTATTTTCGGACCGGCGATTATCTGCATGTGCTCGAAGCCGATTCCGAGACCACGGTCGATGATATCCGGGAGGCGGTGTGCTCCACACGGCGCCATTTCGGCCTGGAGGAAGGTGCGCCAGTGGTGGTTGTGGTCGATTCGCTGCGCGAGTTGCGCTGTGATATTGGAAAGGGTGGCAAACCCAAGCCGGAAAGGGCTCGGATCGCCCAGGGACTGCTCGAGCTCAAGGAAATGGCTCAGGAACTGAATGCCGCTCTTCTGGTCACCATGGATATTCCCAACCGCCAGCCGATCCGCCATGGAGCCATCGAGCAGAATGATTTTGAAACCGCCTGCGGGCTGGCAGACTCCTGCTTCCTGCTCGACAGCCGTGCGATTCTGACAGACTTTTCCCCGGACGATGCCAGCTTGCGGCGCCGAAATGCGTCACGCCTGCAGGATCCACTTGACCGTGTTCTGGATCACTGCGGCCAGAATCCAGTTCTGGCCAAACGGCTGCATTCCATCCGTAAAGATTTTCCGCTGGAGGAAAAATCCGCCTCGACCTATGCGCGGCTCTGGACAATTAAGAACCGTGGCGGCAGAACCGATGTGCAGCCGGTCTTCAGGTATCATCGGGCCTACCACAACTTTGAACCGATCCCACTGGATTTAACCGACCTGCAGCCCGAGTGAGACGGGAGCAGGGGTTCAGATTCCGTATTTTTCCCGACGGTACGCCAGGGTTCGCCGTGTGATTCCAAGCCTGCGTGCGGCTTCACTCTGATTGCCGCCACATTCGTCGAGGGCTTTCATCAACATTCGCTTTTCGACTTCTTCAAGGGTGGCCGACTCGGGGATCGAGGTTTCAGGGCTTGCCTGGGATGGGGGCAATGTTCCCGACGGTTCCCGTGTGCGGATGTAGGAAGGGAGATCCTGAACCTCGAAGTGTTCTCCTTCGCCAAGTATTAACGCTGATTCGATGGTATTTTCGAGCTCGCGCACATTTCCCGGCCAGTGCCACTTCCGCAGGGCATCGAGAAATCCGTGCGATGGGGATTTTTCAGGCAGCCCCTCCCGGGCGGAAATCCGCAGGGTGAAATGGCGGACCAGCTCTTCCAGGTCTTCGAGATGATCACGCAGGGGGGGAGCCTGAATCGTGACCACATTCAGGCGGTAGTAGAGATCTTCCCGGAAAGAACCTTTTTCAATCGCCTTCTCGAGGTCGCGATTGGTCGCGGCGATGATGCGCGCACGAACCGGCCGTGTTTGTGAACTGCCCACCGGGTCGTATTCCCTTTCCTGAAGAACACGCAGCAGTTTGACCTGGAGGGAAGCAGGGAGATCTCCCATCTCATCCAGGAACAGAGTCCCATCACCGGCCAGCTCGATTCGGCCGGTGCGCCGTTCGGTCGCACCGGTAAAGGCTCCTTTGACATGCCCGAAGAGCTCGCTCTCCAGGAGGGTCTCGGGAATGGCTCCACAATTCACACGCACCAGCGGGTGTGAGCTGCGCCCGCTCTGTTCGTGGAGCGCGCGTGCAATCAACTCCTTGCCTGTCCCGCTGTCTCCGCGAACCAGGATGGTGCTCTGGGTGGGGGCGACCCGGGCGATCAGGCGCCGCAGCCGGGTCATTGCTTCAGAAGCGCCGATCAGCGCCCCTGGCCCTTCATATACCTGAAGGCGAGACCTTAAGGCTTCATTTTCAGCGGTGAGGAGGATTTCATGCTCGATTCGACCGAGGACATGAAGCAGCTCTTCATTCGGGAAAGGCTTGATCAGGTAATCCACAGCACCGCCCCGCAGCTTCGATGGCGCTCTGGACAGTGGCATAGGCGGTCATGAGGACAAACCGGATGGAGGGGTGCCTGGCTCGAACTGCCTGCATCAGGTCCAGTCCGCTCATACCGGGCAGGCGCAGGTCGGTCAGGATCACATCAGGGCTGGATGCCCCGATGCGGTTGAGGGCTTCCTCCGCATTTTCCGAGGTCGATATTTCCCAGCGCTGGGTTTCAGCGAGTGTTCGTGCCAGGAGCTTGAGCAGCTTAGCTTCATCTTCGACAATCAGCAGGCTCGGCATCGCGGTTCAAGTTTTTCCCTCCATCCCCATGGCCAGGAATCCGGGGATGGAGGGAATGGATTGCTGGGCTGGTTTTACAGCTTCTCGACTTTGGCGCCCTGGATGAGCTGGTCAAACCAGTCGCTCAGAGTTTTCTGCTGCATCGATTCTTTAACTTCTTTGGAGACTTTCTCGAAAGGTTCGGTGCCAGCATCGGCATGCTGGGTGACCTTGATGATGTGGTAGCCGAATTTGGTCTCGACCACATCGCTGATTTCTCCGGGTTTGAGTTTGAAAGCGGCATCCTCAAATTCAGGGACCATCTGGCCGCGTTCGAAAGATCCCAGATCGCCTCCACGCTGGCTGCTCGGGCAGGAAGAGTTGGTGCGCGCGAGTTCGGCGAAATCCGCACCTCCCCGCAGCTGATCCCGCAGAGCCTGAGCCTTGGCCAGGGAGGCGCTCTTCACCTGCGGATCGGTTCCTTCGGTCGCTCCGATGAGGATGTGGCTGGCGGATACCGATTCCGGATGTGAGAAATCTTTGGAGTGTTCCTTGTAATAGGCTTCGAGTTCCGGAGTTGCCGGCTGGGGAAGGCTGCTGGTGTAATGTTTGACAGCATTCGCCAGAAGAAAATCCTTCTTGATTTCGCCGGTAAGGGATTCGATGGTCATATTCTGTTTGGCCAGGGCTGCTTTGAAGGCTTCCGGGTCGGGGAAATTGGCGCTGATCTTCTTAATTTCGTCATCGACCTCCTGGTCGGATACAACCACATTGTTTTTAGTGGCGTAATCACGCAGCTGGCTTTTGAGGACCAGCTGGTCAAAGGCGCGCGGCTCGAGGCGTGCACGATACTGCTCCAGCATGGCCGGGGGAACTCCGCCGGCGCCCATGCGATTGAGCAGGGCGGCGATTTCCTGATCCAGATCAGCCTGGGTGACCGGCTCGCCATTGATGTTGGCGATCACTTTCTTCGGATCGGCTGGAGCTTCCGCCAGACGTGGCTCGATCTTGATGGATCCTTGCGGAGGAGCGGCCTGATCCTGGCCGGCAGGTTCTCCCTGCGCGAATACAGGTGAAATGAACAGGGTTGGAGCGGTGAAAAGCAGAACAAAGGTCAATAAAGCGATGACTGCCGGGTAGTAAAGGGGTGGGTTCAACATGGATTCCTCATTCAGAGATAAATCTGGGTTGCTCTCATGCAACCTCTGAGTTCGGACTGAGTGCGGGTGATTCCTGGTTTTGGGAAAGGACGGCACATACGGTCGTCCGAAATGACCTTTTATGACGCGCTTACCGCCTTATCAGAGAGAACTGTGGGAAGATTAACCGAGACTCCGGATGGCTTCAAGGCTGCCTGTGGTTCTTTTCCGGTGGGATTTGCTCCTCTGCATTCATGCTAAGCCTTCCAGGGTATTCAGGCTGTTTCAATGCGTTTAAATTCAGGCACTGATCTCAATGAAACTCAACGTAATATCGAAGTCACTTATTTCCTCCCGCTCGGGCTGTGCCGGTTCGGATGCATGGGGGTTCACGCTGATTGAGCTGCTGGTGGTGATCGGGGTGATCCTGATCCTGATTGCCATTGCACTCCCGCATTTTCTGTCGGCGCAGATTCGTGCCAATGTGGCCAGGGTCAGTGCCGATATGCGCTCGGTCTCCCAGGCGCTGGAGGAATACCAGATGGATTACCGGAAGTATCCAACCATGATTTCTCCGGGTTTTCCCGGAGGAGTTCCGCCTCTGGCAGGTTCCGATCTGAAATGGTGGTATGTGCCCGATTCCCTCAGCACACCGATTGCCTATCTGAAGAATGCCAACCTGCAATGCCCCTTTGGAGGGAATTATGCACGTTCAGGCGATTTTCCCGATGAGATCTGGAGGAGGTATGGTTATGAGAATATCTTGGAATTGATTGCCAAAGTCCCGGAATTTCCAATTCTGAAGACGCGTTATGGGCATCCGAATGCCCTGGTCTGGTCGGGACCCTGGAGGCTGCAGTGTGTGGGGCCGGATCGGGAATGGGATCCGAACATTCAATATAATCCAACCAATGGACTCGTGACCCGGGGGGACATCCTCAGAACTCAGAAGTCCCCCACAGGCCTGGTCAACGATTTTGACAACCCTTACCGTTGAGGCTCTTACGGCTTCAGGGGCCTGTCACTGAATGCCACTGCTCCTGAAATAGAAACAGATCATTGGCATTCACCAGGCCATCTCCATCCAGGTCCGCCGAGCCGGCTGGAGTCAGTGTCAGCAGGTTCTTTTCACCGAATCCTCCACCGATGATCAGCGAAGCGCCATTCGTCCCCGAATCAGGCTCGAAGGGGCGGACACGGGTATTTATTGCGGCGGCACTCAGGAAAAATGAATTGGTTCTGGCAAACTCGGCCACTGTGGCCTGTTCGGCCAATGGATCGGCAGGCGCTGGGAAAGTGTAAATGGATCCTCCACTGGCCAGGAACACATCATCCTCTCCATCGATTGTCAGGTCCGAGCCACCCGAGGGGAGCTGGCCGGTGTCCACCACAATGTTGGATTCGCCATCACCGATGACCCCATCCCGGTTGACATCCAGGACACCATATACACGCCCGGCAATGAGGAAGCTGGTGGGATCCACGACTGTGGCGCTGCCGACCAGCAGGTGGCCCGATTGATCGAAAGCGAAACCGCCATTGTAATCTAATCCACTGAAGAAAGCGGCTCCGGGAGGGAAAAAGGCCGGCAAGCCGAGTGGGTTGCGGATCTGAAGCAGTTCTCCTTCTCCAAAACCATCGGCTGTCTGGACCAGCACCGACCCGCTCTGCAATCCGCCTGGATTTCCTGGCGGGACCACATGGGCCTGGGCTCCGCTCCACCCGAAAAATCCGGTCAGGATCGGTGGAATCAACTCCTCGATCTCCGAGGGGTCGTTGTAATCTCCATCCAGGTTCAAATCGGAAGCGAGCAGAATCGTTTTATCGGGTGGTCCTCCGGGGGCGCTCGCATTGTCGATCAGAATCAGCTGGGTCGCGCTGATCACCGCAATCCCCGCCACATTTCCGAAAGGCCCCTCGGCGACAATGTCGAGACTTTTGGTTTTCAGGTCGATGCGGGCCAGCTGATTGTTGAGGTAGCTGCCAGTCGAAACAAAGACACGATCCGGATTGTTTGGATCGACACCGATGCCACCGCCAAAGTTTCCAGGAAGTTGAATTGACCCCGGAATAAATCCATCGGGAACCTGGGTAAATTCCAGGCTCTGGCCGATCGAGCCGCTGCTGAGAGCCACACTCACCAGCAGGATTGCAGGAAATAGCCGCCTTACCATTTGAAACCCCTCCTCATAGCAATTGTTGGCCTCAGCATCTGCAAGGCCGACAGTTCTCGATCGCGGACAGAAGAGGTGAAAAAGGAGCCATTCAGAATGGGGATCGCAAGACCACCCTTCCGAAGGATTCGTCAGAGGGGTGTTCAGGAAGGTTTTCCTGGCCACTCTCCGCCTTCTATCCCCGAAGAAGACTGTGCGGAAAGCAGGCAGGATTCGATGTTCTGGCTCACGGATCAATCTACTTGCCGCGCCTTCTCAGCCGGATGGCCAATGGCATAACGCAACGGCTTTCGTCCTCGTTGACAGCGACGGGTTCGCGCCGGTTTTTCACCGGACTTCCCGAAATTCCTGCTGCTTCTATGTGAGTGAAACCTATAGGATGACGGCTAGTGAGTCAATGGTCATGGGCATGGATGCGCCACTGGAACCAACAGTGCAGACAAGGCAAGGCCGGGGTGGGATGACTGAATGGTTGGGAAGAGCCAGCTGTAGGGGCGACATTCATGGCGCCCGAAAAAAAACTCGGCGCCAATCGGGGAGCCAATTGATCTGGAAATAAAAGTAAAAAGCGGATGGAAGCAATTCGTTTGCTGCCATCCGCTTATTTTTTGCTATCCTTAAGCCTCTTAACTATCTTCTATCTACGGCTGGACTTAATCCTTCTGGCCAATGATATCAATATCTCTGACATAGACAAACTTATTCTTAACACTCCCCTCGGGGAAATCAAATTTTACAGCTGATGCACTCGTCGGATCGAATGTGAATATCCACCGGTTGACTGTTTTTCCAGGCCAGAGCTCGATCTCTCTCTTTTCAGTTTTGGACGGCGTAATCGCCTTCCAATCAGAGGAGGCATCTGTTTTTAATGAAAGGTTTACGGATTGGAAAGCCAAGTCACCACCACAATCCTCCACTTCAACCTGTGTTATTTTTGACCCGGAAGGAAGATTGATTTCATAATGTGCCGGTGCTTTTGTTGCCCAATAGCCAGGGACTGGCTTCCCTTCTGCGTTTTTCAATCCAGCGCCATCCATCAACGGCAGCCGGACATCTCCATTGCCTGGCAGGTTCTCAGATGCAGAATACTTCAGGTCAGGGAATTCTTTCAGCGAGGCAAAATCAACCTCAGATGGTTTCTCACCAGAGGAAGGTGGTGCAGGGGGTTGAACTGGTTTGGTGTCGGCTTTTTCGGTGGCCGGGGTTGCCTTCGCGGCAGCGGGTTCTTTCGCAGCAACCGCTGGAGTGTCCGCTTTTTTAGCGGTGGCTGGAGTCGCGGCGGGCTTCTTGGCGGTGGTTTTCTGTGCAGGCTTTTTCGGTGGTTGAGGCTCTGAAGAATTTCCGCAACCATAAATCCCCAGCACTAAAGCTGCGAGCGCAATAACCAAAGAAATCGAAACTTTTTTCATAGTTCTGTGTTTCCACTCCCCTCAGTGATAAAACTTCTGTTTCCTGAAGTTTGAAATAATTTTCCACGGTGAGTCAACCCCTGCCAGCCTGCCCCTCATCAAAAATCCCCTGATTTATTGAGGACTCGTGCATAAAAAGACTGGATCGAACATTCAAATGCCTCTGGCGAGTAACGTTCACAAACCAGCTGGCGGGCTGCATTCCCGATTCTGCGGCGCTCATCCGGGTGGTCCAGAAGGAAGCGAATCGCATCGGCGAACTCATCCGGGCTTTCAGCCACCAGCAGGTGTGTCCCCGGCTCGCAGTCAATCCCCTCATACCCCATCCGGGTGCTCACTGTGGCCATTCCGGCCGCAAACGCCTCCAGCAGCTTGTTGCGCACCCCTGCCGCAATGTGAATCGGGCAGAGGTAGATGTCCTCCTGAAACAGATGGTCCGACATCCTCTCCACATACCCGGTCATGTGGAAGCGCGGATCGGCCTTAACCGGGTCGAGCTCGGAGGTCGCTCCAAATCCCACCACATCGATCATCATCTTCCGGTCTGAAATCAATGGCAGGACTTTCTCCCGCAGCCAGAGCAGCCCATCGATATTGGGGAGGTAATACAAAGTTCCGGTAAAGACCCCACGCGCCGCCAGGTCCTTTCTGGAGCGTGGCTGAAACTCAGCGGTATCGACACGATGCGTAATCACTTCAATGTGGGCCTGCGGATTCAGGCTCCGAAGAACCGCACGATCCACCTCCGAGCAGACCAGGTGGATGAAATCATGGTTCAGCAGCACCTGCTCATAGAGTGGAATCACCCGGTTCTCACGCCTGTCGATAAATGCCTTGAAAAAATGGCGGGGATTTTTTACAGCCCGCTGGTAATAAAGGGACAATGCATCGGGGTAATCGACCACCACCGGACCGCAGAAGAATTCACGCGCCGCCATGGCATAGGGTGCCATCCGGAATCGATCGACATGGAGCAGGTCATATCTCCCATCACGCAGTTCCGAGAGAAAAACCTCTCTCAATGCTCCGCTTCGGCAGTGGAGTATCCGCAATGGAGTCTTGCCGAACCAGCCTGTCAGGCAGTGCCCCCATCGCTTCAGCCGGGAGATAGAAACCGCATGGATCGGAATGCCAAGGCCCTCGATTCTCCGGGCGGCATCTTCAACAGGCCCCGGATCCGCAATGCAGCACAAGGTGATTTCATGGCCTTGAGCCGCCAGAGCTGAAAGAAACGACCAGCCGCGGCGACCATAAGCACCGGAAGGGATCTGGGGGGAAAGAAAGCAGATGCGCATAAAAGTTTATCTTTGTCGTTGATGGCGCTTATGCTAGCTTTGTGACTGTATGCTCAAGAAAATTTTCAATCTGGTTTCCACATTCCCTCTGTTTATCACCGCCATGCTGCTCCCGGTCGTGGCATTCACGGGTTATATCACACAACAGGTGGGTGTCGATAACAATATCCGGATCTGGTTCGATGCCAAAGACCCCGCGATGACCGAGTATGACCATTTTCTAAAACGCTTCGGGCGGGATGTGGCGGTCAGTATTGTTTTCTATGGGGATCATCTTTTTACCGAGGAAAAGATGGATCAGTTCCGGGATGCTGTCCGCAAGCTCAAAGACAAGCCGGAATGGTTCGAAGATGCGGTCTCGGTTGGGGATGTCTACACCGGCTGGAAGGAAATTCATGAGAAATTCCCTTCTCCATCCAAAATCGAGCAAACAAAGCCGGCCATCGATCTTTTCAAAAAAGAACTGACCGAATCGGATCTGTTTCGCGGGCTTCTGGTTTCGGATAATGGAAAAGCAGCGGCATTGAATTTTACCCTGACCGAAGCCGGGAACCACTATCACCGCCCGGAAGCACTGGCCATGGCGCATTCCATAGCCACTGAGATTGCCGGTGGTGGCCAGTTCGACATGGTCGGGCAGCCTGTCCATGGGGCTGAACTGGACCGCCTTTCCCTGAGGGTGAAGAAACTGTACACCCTGGTGATCCTGGTTGCTTTTGTGGTGCTGCTGATCGTTTTCAGGTCTTTCGGGCTGGCGGCTTATGGGATCCTGGCGGTGGTGGCGACCCTGTTCCTCCTTCAGACTTATGTCTACATCCGCGGCCTGGACCTGAATGTTGTCACCTCAGCCATGCCGACCCTGGTGATTGTCATCTCCCTGGCGAACTGTGTTCATTTAACCACCGAGTTCCGTTCGTGCCTGGCAAATGGCACACCCGCCGAGGAGGCTCTCAAGGAGGCCGCCAAAGCGGTTTTCTGGCCATGCCTTCTGAATGCCGCCACGACCTCCTGCGGGTTCCTTTCGCTGGTTTCAAGCAACATGCTGCCGGTTCGGAACCTGGGAGAACTGGCTGCGGTCGGTGTGTTGTTCGCCTTTATCATCTGCCTGCCGGTAATGACTGCGGGGATCTCTCTATGCCGGAATGGAATCGTGAGGGGAGTCGCGAAGCGTCCACCCAAACCGGAGGAAACAGAATTTTTCTCACGGCTCGCCCTGTTTGAATACGACTACCGCCGTGAGATCGTCTATGGAGCCATCCTGGTGGCTGTATTTGCCATCGGGTCGATCCTGCATCTGCGGGTGGAAACCAATCCGATGGAATTCTTTCCTGAGTCGAGCGCCTTCGCTCAATCGCATCGCCGGGTGGAACAGGATTTTACCGGGCTGTCACCCTTCAGCATCGAAGTCACCGGATCCACGGATATGCTCGAACCGGACAATCTGCGTGCGCTCGAAACCATCCAGCATTTCATCATGACCGATCCGGAGCTCAAAGGCCGCATTGTCCGCAGCAATTCAATGGTGGACATGATCAAGGAAATCAACCGGACATCGCGGGGAGGAGGGCGCTTCATGTCCTTCATTCCAAATGACCCGGCTCTCCTGCAGAAGATCATCGACGGGATGCCCGAGAAGCTCAAAAACTCGATGCAGAAAAATTTTCTGGCGGATGGCAACCGGACCGCACGCATTGCGGTGCGCGCAAAAACCCTTTCTTCCACAGAATATACCGGCATGTTGAATCGCCTTGAGAGCTGGATTGACCAGAATTTCAAGGATCGGTACAAGACCACCATCACGGGTGTGGTTCCCCTGATCAACAGCGCTCAAAGCACCATATTGACCAGCCAGTTGAAAAGTTTCGGCATCGCCGACATGGTCATCTTTCTGGTTTATCTGGTTCTGTTGAGAAATCCACTGGCGGCGGTTGTGGTCATGTTCGCCAACCTGGTCCCGATCTTTGTCACCATCGGATCCATGTATTGGATGGACATATCGCTGAATGCCTCGACCATCATGATTGCCAGCGCCGCGATTGGAATCACTGTGGATGACAGCCTCCATTTTCTGCACCGTTATTCCCATGAACTCAAACGCCTGCATACCCGCCGCAAGGCGATCCGGGCTACCCTTCGTTCGATTGGCAAAGCCATCGCCACCAACTCACTGGTCAACAGCCTGGGATTTTCGGTTCTATTTTTCTCGGGTTTCATGCCGACAGTCTATTTTGGTGGCCTGCTCGGGCTGGCGATGCTGACTGCTGCGGTGGGGCTGCTGGTCATCCTGCCTGGGTATATTCTCGTGTTCGGGGTTGCTGGAAAGGAAACCCCAATGCTCGATCAGCTGGAGCCGGAAAAATGAAAATCTCTCTCTGGCCACCCTGGCTCCTCCTCGTTTTTTCAAGCCTGGCATTCGCCGAACAGCCCGGGAGTCTTTTCTCCCTTCACCTGGGGAGCTGTGCCCAATACATTGAACCCGCGACTTTTGAATTTTCTGTCGGAGATGAAACCCGCGAAGTCGCCATCGATGGTTATTACATCAAAACCGGCCTGGTGACTGTGGAGGAATATTCCAGATACCTGGCCCAGAATCCTGCGGCTGCCACTCCGGAGTACTGGTTCCATCAGAAAGAAGATGCCAGCCAGCCTGTTGTGGGAATCGACCTGCGTGCCATTGTTCCATTTCTCAAATGGATGAGCCTGAATGATGGAAAATTTGTCTACCGTCTCCCGACAGAAGCGGAATGGCAGCGTGCACGGTCCTTCAAGGTCATCGAAACCAATACTTTTTCAGTAGGGGAATTTCTGCTCGATCGATACAGCGAAACCTTCAGTGACTGGGGGATTGAGCCGGGGATCATTCAAAACCCCTATGGTCCGCTCGAAGGCCTCAATCAGGTCGGGATCCGCCTGCTTCATGGAAACCTGGTTGAGAGGGGCCCTGTCGCTCCCGACCATGTCAGCCTGGGAGTTGGCTTCCGTTATGCATTCAGTCTCTCAGGTCCAGGCCCGGCGGGAGCTCGAATGATGAAGGAGGCTTCTCTCAAGGGAACCTTGCCGGACCTTGGAACAGCGGGCAGTGGCGGCGGGTCCGCAGCAGCGGCTCCCGCGGCGGCTCCCCAGGCACCCGCCTTGCCGCCCAATGCGCCCTTCGCAGTGCTGTTCGGGGAGCTGGTGCGGTTGCAGGGTGAAATCATCCAGGCCAGGAAGGAATACCAATCCTCAACCCCGATCCAGCAAATTTTTCAGCAGGCGCAGGATAATCCTCTGCTGGTGAATTGCCATAAGATCTCGAATGAATTGCGCCAGGGTGGCCTCGACAATGCCACTTACGAAAAAACCGCCACCCGAATTCTGCCGCAGGTGAAACCGCTCATTCCTCTGGCGACTTTTGAGGTGTATTCCCGGCTGATCCATGAAACTGTCCAGGGGCATCCTCCCCGTGATGCGACCGATGAGCAGTTTTTCAATCTGGTCACTCCATTCATCAGGCAGAAGGAGACACTGGCAAAACAACCGTTTCAAAATCCTTTTCCCGATGGGAGCCTGGAAAACCGTGTGGCCGCCTATCTGACCGGTTATGAACTGGACCGTTTTGCCCATCTCTGGAAAATCAGCATCGGGCGGGAGCCTGAAGATATCCGCCAGAAAGAAAAACAGGCCAAAGCGTTGCTTGCCCGCATATCGCATGAATTCCCGGAAGAACTGAAATCAGTTGTGGGACAGTTGGCCGGTGCGCTTCCCACAGAGAAGACCACGCCATGAAACTTGCCTTGTTCGATATCGATGGAACCCTGACGAAAACCATATCCGCTGATGAAATCTGTTTTACCCGGGCATACCAGCTCGCCCTGGGAGTGGATAAAATCAACACCGACTGGTCGGTTTACAGGCACTGCACCGATTCCTGGATCGCTCTGGAAATTATCCAGGACCAATTTCAACGGGACCCACTCAATGGAGAGGTCGCGCATGTCAAAGCCGCTTATGTCGGCCAGCTCAGGCAGGCCCAGGCCCGGGATCCGGATTTCTTCCTCCCGATTCCTGGCGCCCGGGAAATGCTTGAGAAGCTCCTGTCGCTGAAAGAGTGGGCGGTGGGCATAGCGACTGGCGGATGGGAACCATCGGCACGATTCAAAATGAAATCCGCCGGCCTGGGAGATTTCGATATTCCCTATTCAACTGCCGATGATGCCTTTTCGCGCGAAGACATCCTTCGGATTGCCATCGAAAAAGCCCGCCTGGCCTGGAATCGGGACAGGTTCGATAGAATTGTTTCGATTGGGGATGGAACCTGGGATGTGATCTGTGCCAGGGAGCTCGGGATCCCTTTTCTCGGGATTGCCGATGGGCAGCAGGAGCAGCGCCTGCGGGAGCTGGGAGCGGAGGTGATTGTTCCGGATTACAGGGATCTTGGTGGTTTTCTGGAAACCCTCGAGCAGGTTTCCAATTTGCAAATTCCACAGACCAAGGAGCTGGAACCATGAAGTCCTATCTGGTAAAACCCGGCAGCCGTGTGCGGCTTAAAGACTGGGATCCAAAAGATTCCTCTGCATTCAAAGGCACCAAAGAGGAGAGCCTGGCCGAGCTCTCCACACAGACCCGTTCGCTGGAAAAACTGCAGGAGAAACTGTATGCAGAACATAAGCACCGCATTCTGGTGGTTCTGCAGGCCATGGACACCGGCGGGAAGGATGGCGCGATTCGGAATGTGTTCGAAGGGGTCAATCCACAGGGAGTCCGTGTGGCCAGCTTCAAAAAACCGACCGATGAAGAGCTGGATCATGATTATCTCTGGAGGATTCACAAACACACACCCGGCAAAGGGGAGATCGTGATCTTCAACCGCAGCCATTATGAAGATGTGCTGATTGTGCGTGTCCACCAGCTGGTCCCAGGCCGGGTGATCCGAAAACGATTCACCCATATCAACAATTTCGAATCCCAGCTGGCTGACGAAGGAACCACAATCCTGAAATTCTTTCTGCACATCAGCCGGGAGGAACAACAGCAACGCCTCCAGAGCCGCCTGGATGATCCGGCCAAAACCTGGAAGTTCAACCCCGCTGATATTGAAGAACGAAAGCTGTGGCCCGATTACACGAAGGCGTATGAGGATGTCCTGTCTGAGACCAGCACCCCCTGGGCTCCCTGGCATATCATTCCGGCGGATCGGAAGTGGTATCGAAATCTGATCCTGAGCCGCATCATTGTAGACTGTCTGAAAGGTTTGAAAATCAAGATTCCAAAACCGAACTTCGATCCTTCGAAAATCGTTATTCCAGAGTAGCGGCGCCGGTGTAAAAACAGGGGGATGCCCCTGCCTGAGGCGTGCTGCCAGTCTTGTCCGAAAAAGAGAATAGTAGTACCGTAAGTGCTTGATTTGTGGTGTTGGTGGATTCTCTCAACAGAGTGAAAGACACATTCCTTCGAGGTGATTGTCCATGCTGTCATTTCCGAGACATTTTCCATACCTGCTGGCTGCTTCGGTCCTTCTCGTCTGGAGCCAGGCCCAGGCACGAACAGATCACAGATTCTTCATCGATCAGTATCGCGGGCCGGCTCAGTGCATCGGATGCCACTCGACCGCCTTTTCCAATACCCCGGCCATCTCCCTCAAAGATATCCATCATTCCGTCCATTACCGATTTGAATCGAAACTGCCGGACAACTACCAGCACAATGAAGCGGGCGCGGTTGTGGAATATGCGACCTCAGGCCTGCTCTGGAAGATGTGCGGCCTTCCATCCACTGTCCCGCAATTCAACTGGCTATCCAATATCAAGGACCTGCCTGAAACCCAGCATGTTGACAAACCCAGCGGCTGCGGGACCTGCCATGCGGGGATCGGGCTGAAACCCTATACAGCTCTTGGACAATCCAAACCGGCTGCTTCCGAGGATAACAATATCGACTGCCTGGTCTGCCATGCGCTGAACTATGACCGCAAATATTTCACCGCAACCCTTTTTGGGCAGCCGGAGCTGGATGCCAAGGGCCAGCCGATCATTCTGTCGGTTCCACGCATCAATGGGGTTCTGAACTGGTCGGTTTATACCGATGCGGCCAGGACAGTGGGATCGACCAATGCCTCCACCTGCCTGCGCTGCCATGCGGATCTGAGTGACAGCAAGGTCCCGGCAGATGACCACCATTATGGCTCCTGCCAGCGTGGCGTGGTTTTCGCCGCGGACCAGGATGTTCATGCCTCAGCCGGTATGAGCTGCTCTAAGTGCCACGATGCCGGCCAGCATAAAATGAAGCGGCCCCTCAACAACGATCTCTCGGCGCATGATGTTGTGATCGACCACCAGATGTGCACCGATTGCCATGGGCAGAACCCGCATGACTTCGAAACCTATAACGAACATGCCGGCTTCGTCTCCTGCACCGCCTGCCATGCACGGACAGAAAAAACGGCCGCCATCCGCGACTTTGCGGTTGTGGTTCCGCCTGATCCAAACAATCCACTCAGCATTTACAGTGTCGGGATCAGCGACGCCACACCCGATTACAAGGTCTCCTTTGCCTGGTTCGATGGAAGTGTCGGGCCGGAAAACAAGCCACGCGGCGCCCGTGGAGATGGCAAGAGCCGGATTTACCCCTACAAACCGGTGGGCATGAACCTGCCGCGTGATGCCGATGGAAATGTCATCCCGCCCAGGTGGGACTCCTTCTTTAAAACTGGAAACATGATGGATGCGCTGGCTCAGGGCCGGAATGAGTATGCGGCTCTCTGGACCCCGGAAATTGGCGCGAAATATGGACTCCCTCCGGTGCCAGGTGAATTCGATCATTTTGCCGCCAGCGAAAGTGGTTTTTCGATCAGCCATGGAATCACCAGAAAAAATGCCTACAAGTGTGCCTCCTGCCACAATCCAGCCGGTGTGATGGATTTCGAGAAGCTGGGTTACAGCGAAGAAAAATCCGAGAGCCTGGAGAACCTGCTGGGATTGCCCCCGGTGGGAGACCTCAATGGAGATGGCAAAATCGATGCCTTCGACCTGTTGATATTCCAGAACTATTGGCATGGCAACCAGGATGCCATGCTCAAAGCCCTGAAAAATAACCAATAATCAGAGATATCTATCCGCCCAATGAAAAAACCGCCTCCTCAAGGGAATGAGGGGGCGGTTTTTTTGAATTTAACAGACAGCCTGCGGGTCTCTTTTAAAAATTCAATCCGCTTTGACCGCCTCAACCCAATGGACCGCCTTGACCCCTTCTGCATCGAGTATCTGGTGGCGGCAGCTGAAACCACAGGCGATGATCTCTGTGCCCGGGGTTCGGTTGCGGATCGCCGGCAGCAGCCGCCTTTCCGCAATTTTCATCGACAGGTCATAGTGCTCTTTCTCATACCCGAAAGATCCGGCCATGCCGCAGCAGCCGGAATCCAGCTCGTTTACTTCCGCTCCCTCCACCCGCCGCAGCAGTGAAATCATCGGGGCGGTTCCATAAAGGGCTTTCTGGTGGCAATGCCCATGCACGATGAACCTGGAGGCCCGGGATGTGAAACGGGGCTGGATGTGCCCGGCTTTGATCTCCCGGTCGAGAAAGGCATCGATGAGGTGCACATGCTGTCTGATTCGATTCCCCAGTGCTTCGTCATCGATCAGATCGGGGAGGTCATCGGTGAGGGCGGAGGCGCAGCTGGGTTCGCAGACAACAATATCCAGGCCTTCACGGATATAGGCATCCAAAGCCCGCAGGGTGCGTTCACCTTCTTTCCGGGCTTCCCGCAAATGGCCATGCGAGATCCTTGGCCGCTGGCAGCACCCCGCGCGCGCCAGGGTGACACGATAACCGCAGGCTTCCAGCAGATTCACTGCGGATATCCCGATGTCCGGTTCGTAATAATTCATATAGGTGTCATCGAAAAGAACAATCCGCCTGCTATTGGCATTGTGTTTCGGCTGCCGTTTGGCGAAGGTTTTATGAAAGGGCCTGGAGGTGTAATGAGGCAGCCTGCGGCGTTGATCGAATCCGGTCATGAGCTCCAGGGGTTTCCTGAACAGGGCGGTATCCTGGAACCAGTTGACCATGGGGGCCAGCCATCCGGCGAAAATGGGGGCAATATCCGCGGAGGTCGCGATCATCCGCTCACGCAGGTCCATTCCATGGCTGTCATGATAGTGCTGGAGGAATTCCCCCTTCAGGCGGGCGATATCGACATTGCTGGGGCATTCGGATTTGCATCCCTTGCAGGAAAGGCACAGGTCCAGGACCTCATAAAGGCGCCTGCCGGTCATGCCATCCGGGCCGAATTGCCCGGTCATGGCCAGCCGCAGTGCATTGGCACGGCCGCGTGTCGAATGTTCTTCGGTCATGGGTGGCCATGTAACTGGGGCACATCAATCCGCTCAGGGTTTTGCGGCAGCTCCCACGCCGGTGCACAGCTCGACCGCCTCGGCAAAACTTCCTTCGTTGCGGTAATGGTAAAAGGTGGGAAGCCTGGCGGCATGGTAGTCAGGGCCATAGCGCAGGTTCTGATCCATCGGGCCGGCATCGAGGATCTTCCCGGGGTTCATCAAACCGGCCGGGTCGAAAAGCTTTTTGACCTCCTTGAAGGCGGCATAGATTGCCGGTCCATAAAAATCTTCCATGTAGGGGCTGCGGACCAGCCCATCCCCATGCTCGCCAGACCATGAACCGCCATAACTTCGGACAAATTCGAAGGCCTGACGGGATATTCGTTTCATCAGATCGATATCCTGGCGGTTGCGCAGATCGAGGCGCGGGCGTATATGGATCAATCCGACACTGGCATGGGCATACAGCGATACCGGCACTTCCAGGCTCCGGCAGAAATCCAGCACTTTGCCGACATACTCCGCCAGAACCTCCACCGGCACTGCGGCATCTTCGATGAATGGAATCGGCCGACGGTCGCCTTTCATGCCAAGCATCAACCCCAGCCCATTTTTCCGGACCGAAAGCACCCGTGCTTTCCCTGCGGCATCATGGCGCATGGGATAGGCATACCCCATGCCTCTGCCTTTCAGGTCAGCCACCAGCGCATCGCATTTTTCTTTGGCCTGATCCTGGACATCCCCGTAAAACTCAACCATCAGAATGGCTGCCGGTTCTCCCTCCAGAAAATCGATCAATGGGGCGATGCTGAGCTGCTCACGCGCCATCTGAAGAACCGACCCATCCATGATCTCGACTGCCGATGGGCCATGCGGAAGGATTGAGACCACAGCACGAATTGCTTCCATGAGGTCCTGGAAATGGACAATGCAGATGGAACTCGCTCCAGGCAGCGGCTCCAGGTTGACTTTGGCATCGAGGATCGTGGCGAGGGTTCCCTCGCTGCCGGTGATCAGCTTGGCCAGGTTCCACTGGCTGGACCGGGTCAATTCATCGAGGTTGTAGCCCATGACCCTCCGCATGATCTTCGGGTAACGCTTTTCGATCTCCTCGCGGTTGTCCTCGATGATCTCCCGCATCCGCCGCAGGATGGCTCCTTCACGAGTTGAAGCCCGTGCGCGCAGGGCGTATTCCTCCGCATCGAGAGCGCGCAGGTCCAGGACTTCCCCATCGGTCAGCAGGACCCGTGTTTCAAGGACATGATCGACTGTCTTTCCATAAATGATGCTGCGGGTTCCGGATGAATTGTTGGCGATCATCCCGCCGAAGTTCGAACGGTCCGAGGTGGCTGGATCGGGGGCGAAATGAAGCCCGTCTTTCGCCAGGACAGCATTCAGTTCATCGCGAACCACGCCCGGCTGCACCCGCGCCCAGCGTTCTTCCACATTGATCTGAAGGATCCGGTTCATGTGCCTGGAAAAATCCAGAACCATCGAGGCTCCTACCGCCTGGCCGGCCAGGCTGGTGCCGCCACCCCGTGGAAGGATGCTGACCCCGTGTTCAATGGCTGTCTGAACCGCCAGGCGCACATCGGATTCATCCCGTGGTGCGACCACCGCTACCGGCTGGATACGGTAGATGCTGGCATCTGTGGAATAGATGCCTCTTGTGACCTCGTCGAAAGAGATTTCTCCATGGACCCGATTGCGCAAATCGCGTTCGAAGGCTTCAGTGTTGATTGCAGTCATGTGGATCCCCCCTGGTTGTTGTGGAGCCGTGGTTGATAATTATACTTTAGAATCCGCCTCGCAATGGAAGGGTGTCCAGCCTGGCTCCCGAAAGCAGGCGGAAAATGCCTCAAACTGCAAACAAGGTTAATATTTTTTCCCGAGCCGCTTGTATTCAAAAAGGCCCGCCAGCACACCACAGCCACTGACAAAGGCATCCACAAAATCGAGGAGCGACCCGCGGAGAGCAAACCAAAGCCCCTTTTCCTTTCTCAGGTGCCGCAGCCAGTTTCTGGAAAAAAACAGAAATGCTCCGATGCAAAGCGCCATGGGGGCCGCCATCCAGGGGGTCAGGATGGAAAGCAGCAGACACAGGATCGACAGGAAAACCGCCGGGAGTCGATACATGGATTCCCGTGAATGAGTCCCGAAACCGCGCCCGGGAGAAAGAAATCCGCTCGCCTTCTGGCGCTGCATCAGCTTGGCGAGATCCCGGCTGCGCCGAAACTGATTGCGGAAAAAACCACCCGGCGAGAGATGCTTGTTATGGATGACCTCGAGGCGCTTTTCGAGATAGATTGTTCCTCCATGGCGAATGATGTTCTCTCCAAGGGTGCGGTCCTCGACACTGGCTGTACGGATATTCTGATCAAAACCGCCACACTCGAAAAAAAACTCCCTGCCGATGGCGGTCAGGCTGGTGTATGTGGTTTCAATCCAGTCCGGCAGGCGGTTGAGGACATAACGGTTGTACAGGTTTTTATATTGTGAAAAGAAATCCGGGTATGGACACTGTTTCGAGAAAGTCCCCTGCACACAGGAGCAGGCATGGTCTTCAAAAGGCCTGGCGAATGATCGAAATGGTATTTTCCGGCAGCCAGACATCCGAGTCAGTGAACAGCAACACCTGGCCACTGGCGACTCGTGCACCTTCTGTGCGCGCCGCTGCCGGTCCCATATTCATCGGCAGGCGATGGTGCCGGGCGCCCAGCTCACGCACCAGTGAGCTGATATTTTCGGTGGAGCCATCATCCACCACGATCACTTCGAAGGAGGGATCTCGCTGGCGCTGGGCGGTTTCCAGAGTTTTTCGCAGGGTCCTGGAACCATTGTACACCGGGATAATGATGGAGACCTTGTACGGAATCTTCATGGGGATAATCTTAGCAGAGGGAAGATTCGGAAACCTATCCACTTGGATCATAGCCGGGAGGCAACAGAAATGGTTGAGAATTATTTAAATGACCTGTTCGATCTCAAAGGAAAAGTGGCTGTCCTGTTTGGGGGAACCGGAGAACTGGTCAGCGCGATCGGAGCCGGATTCGCCGGGGCTGGAATGAAGGTGGTCCTGGGAGGCCGGGATGCGGGGAAAGCTCAACGGCGCATGGATGCCATCCAGGAAGCCTGGCCCGGGTCAGAAATTCTCTTCTGCCAGGGAGAGGTTCACCGCCGGGAGGATATTGAAAAAACGCTGGAATCCACACTGTCCCACTTCGGGCAGGTGGATGTGCTGGTCAATGGAGCCGGGGTCAACTCCCCGACCCCTTTTTTCGATATCTCTGAGGAGGAATTTCAACGGATTGTCGATATCAATCTCCGTGGGGTGATGCTGGGGTGCCAGGTTTTTGGAAAGCATTTTGTTGAGGCCGGACGCCCGGCGAGCATCATCAATATAACCTCCATTTCTTCCCGCATTCCGCTTTCGCGTGTGTTTACCTACTGCGCCACCAAAGCGGCTGTGCTCAATCTGACATTGAACCTGGCGCGCGAATGGGCGGCTCAGGGGATCCGGGTCAATGCCCTCACCCCCGGTTTTTTTCCGGCGGAACAGAACCGCAAGATACTGACACCTGAGCGCACCAGCCAAATCCTCGGCCGGACTCCCATGGGGCGGTTCGGCGAGGCTCATGAGCTCACCGGGGCGGCCTTGCTGCTGGCTTCCTCCCGGGCAGGCTCCTTCATCACAGGTGAGGAGCTGGTTGTCGATGGAGGGTTCAGTGCGATGGCTCTCTGAGAGGGAATCCAGCCCGGCTGTACATCCTTGACAGCTGGGTTTCTGGCAGTCACTCTCGAAAAGCTGAAATGGTCTCGAAAGGTCTCTGGATTAGATGATACAGGAAAGAAAAGCGGTTCTCGCCCTGGAAGACGGGACTGTTTATCCCGGGCGGGCGATCGGCACAGGTTCAAGAACTGCCGGCGAGGTGGTTTTCAATACATCTCTGACCGGCTACCAGGAGGTCCTCACCGACCCGAGCTACCGTGGACAGATCGTGTGCATGACCTACCCGTTGATTGGGAACTATGGATTCAACCGTGAAGACATGGAATCACGAAAGATTTTTCTTTCCGGTTTCATTGTCAAAGAGGCCTGTCCCTACCCCAGCAACTGGCGCTCGACCGGCAGCCTTCAGGAGGCCCTGGAAGAATACGGTATCCTCGGGATCAGCGGGATCGACACACGCGCCCTGGTTAAAAAGCTCCGTGTGGCCGGTGTCATGCGGGGCATCATCACAGCCGATGCCAGCGATTACGAACGGGCTGTAGCCGAAGCCCAGTCGATTCCCTCGATGGCCGGACAGGAACTGGTGTCCGAAGTCACCACAGATCAACCCTATTTCTGGGATCCACAAAGAGGGCCGGTGCAGGAGCGCCCCGCGGGGACATTCAAACGCCATATCCTTGTTTATGACCTCGGGGTGAAATACAACATCCTGAGAAGCCTGGCGGCACGCGGCAATCTGGTGGAGGTGCTGCCTGCTCAAACCACTGCCGAAGAAGCCCTTGCCCGCAAGGCCGATGGAGTCATGCTCTCGAATGGCCCGGGAGATCCCGAGTCGGTCACCTATGCCATCGATGCGATCCGCGCCTTGATCGGGAAGATCCCCATTTTCGGAATCTGCCTCGGCCATCAGCTGCTCGGATGCGCCATCGGCGCGGGAACCTACAAACTCAAGTTCGGCCATCGTGGAGGCAATCAACCGGTTCAGGATACACAGGGAGGGCGAGTCTTCATCACTTCTCAGAACCATGGTTTCTGTGTCGATGGGGAACGGGTCGATCCGGATCGAGCGCGAGTGACCCTGGTCAACCTCAACGACCAGACTGTGGAGGGAATGGCCGGCTTAAACCAGGGGTGGTTTTCAGTGCAGTACCATCCGGAGGCCTGCCCCGGGCCGCACGATGCCGCTCCATTGTTCGATCAATTCATGGAGCTGGTGGATCGCGGGATTTAGGATCCCGCAGATAAAGAAAACCTCAAAGTTCTTTCACGCAGCTCGGCACGGATTCCCCCGGGCAGGCAGAGAGTTCCCTTTTTCCCATTGTCCAGCCAGGTGAACAGTATCCTCAATGGGGCACGCCTCACCGGATACCATCCCGCGGCAGCCGGCCTCAGGTCCCGCAGCAGCTCCCGCAGACAGAAGAACCTTCCATCTTCAGGGAGAGCCTCAAGAAAAGATCGCGGGAGAACCAGGCTGCCGGGTGAAGAGAGAAAACCCTTTCTTCCTTCATCGAGAAGCCGCAGCCAGCCCTGCTCCTCCTGAATCCTTTCCTGGCGCTTCTGCAAAAGCGCCTGATATGCACTCTCTGTCTTTATCCTTTCACCGATTTCGGCACGCAGGCGGTTGCGGCGGTACTTTCCGGTCAGGTTCGAGGAATCGATCCGATAGGGGAGGCGCTCCGCTGCGAGATAATCGAGCAGAGACTGTCTTGAAGTTTCCAGGAGAGGGCGCAGAACCCAGACTCCCTGCATCCGGATTCGATCCCGGATCCCGAGCCAGGCGCCATCTCCACCCCCCCGTTCGAAATTCAGCAGCAGGGTCTCGATCTGATCCTCCCTCTGATGCGCGGTTGCCAGGACCGGGTAATCTTCCTGGCGGGCTGTTTCGAGGAGGAAGTCATAACGGGCCTTTCTGGCCGCCGCCTGGGGGTTGCGGTCCTGATGAGGGAGGCTTTCCCGGGGAAGGGGAGTCCATTTCCCGGCATAGCAGGGAACCCCGAGCCTGCGGGAAAGGTCTTCAACAAAAATCTGGTCCTGATCGGATTCATCGCCGCGAAGGCCGTGATTGAAATGGGCGAGAGCCACCTGGTCCAGACAGGAATCGCCTGCCTGGCAGCACAGGTGAGCCAGGGCGGCAGAATCCGGCCCTCCCGAGCAGGCGATGAGGAGTTTGCGTGGAAGATTTGCCGGCCACAGGCTGGCCAATCGCCAGGCCAGATGCTCAACAAGAGCCTCTTTGCTCATCGTTCCTTCTGGTTCCCTCCAAGCCTGGAGCAGCTGCCTCTACAAAAGCGTATGCCTCTGCTTCACACTACCACAGCAGAATTGAGGAGTCTTCCTTGCCCGGATTATCCACCATCAGCCTCAGGCGGTTTGCGCTCGATCCGATCCAGTCAGCCCTTGCCGGGCTGGTGGCTGTGGCTCTTCTGGGCGGCCTGCTGTTTTCGGCTCTGCTGGGGAATCTCCGGATCCTGGGCCTGGTTCTGGCCGGATCGGCTGGCCTGCTGCTGATAGCCCACCCGCGCTGGATCTGGCTGCTCCTGCTGACTCTTCTGCCCTTTTCGGTCGAAGTTAAAAACCTTCTCGGAGCGGGGCATAACCTGGTTGTTCCGACTGAGGTTTTGACTCCGCTGGCGCTCGGTGCGGCAATGCTGATGGTCATCCGCAATGGGTGCCTGAAGTGGAGCACCTCTCCTCTGCATATCGCTGTCGGGCTTTATATTGCAGTCCAGTGTCTTTCTCTGCTGACAACTCAGGTTCCTGTTGTCACCCTCAAAGCCTTGATCCGGAATTTGAGTGCATTCATGGGTGGTTATGTTTTGACCCAGATGTGTGTCCAATCTTTCGAGGATCTCAAATGGCCATTCCGCCTGCTGGCAGGCTCCTTTGTTCTCATCACTTTGTATGGGCTGTACACACAGTTTTCCGAGGGGATCGCGATATACCAGGAGATTGCCGCACCGTTTATCGGCGACCATTGCATTTACGCGGCTTTTTTATCGTTTCCAGCCGCGTTCCTGCTGTCGGCAGTGACTCAGCCGGTGCGCCAGAGATGGTGGGCGCTGGGCTTGCTCGGGCTGTTCGCCATCGCCATTCTGGCCAGCTTTGTGCGTGGCGCCTGGCTGGGATTTCTGATCCTGATGTTTTACCTGCTGATTCACCAGCGTGCGGCGCTCAGCTTTCGTTATGCGCTGATCCTCAGCCTGACAGTTCTGATCGGCCTCGGTGGGGTGCTGGTCTTCGGTTTGCAGGCTCTGATCCAGGAAAGATGGGAGACCCTTTTCGATATCCGATATGTTGCCAATGAGAGCCGCATCGACCGCTGGATGGCGGCCATTTCGATGTGGGTGTCAAGCCCGTTTTATGGAGTCGGTCTGGGGTGCTACCCGGACCTGCATTACCAGCATGTTTATTACGCACGCTCCTTTGAGGCTGAGCAGCACATGGGGGCGCACAATCTCTATCTGGAGATTCTGGCCGAGCTGGGAATCATCGGCTTATTCGCTTTCCAGCTCCTGATCGTGGCATTTCTCATTGAAACACGGCGAATCTACCGCCTGGGCGTGGACAGCCCGGAAATCAGAGCCTTCAGTCTGGGGCTTGAAGGGATGATGCTGGTATATCTGGTTCATGTCCTGGTCAACAACCTTGGCCCGAGCGACAAGATCGACATCTGCTTCTGGACTCTGTGTGGCCTTGCCCCATCGGTGCGTTGTGGGCTTCAATGGCTGCTGATACAAAATAAACAAAAGGAGCCTCTCCATGACCCTTCCCGGTCCTCTCCATCCAAGTCCGCGCCTTCTTTTAGGCCCTGGCCCCAGCAATGTTCATCCCCGTGTTCTCCAGGCTCTGTCGCTCCCTCTTCTGGGGCATCTCGACCCGGAATTTCTGGTGATCATGGATGGAGTGAGATCCATGCTGCAGGAGGTTCTCCAGACGAAGAATGAATTGACCTTTCCCATCTCGGGAACCGGCAGTGCGGGGATGGAAACCTGCCTGGCCAATCTGATCGAGCCTGGCGATGAGGTGGTTGTCTGTGTGGCTGGAGTGTTCGGGGTGCGGATGTGTGACATTGTCGAAAGATGCGGGGCACACCTGATCCGTGTGGATGCAGAATGGGGCCATCCGATCCAGCCCGGCCAGGTCCGTGAGGCGCTGAAAGGCCGCACACCGAAACTGGTTGCGATTGTTCATGCCGAAACCTCCACCGGTGTGCTGCAGCCGCTCGAGGAAATCAGCCAGCTGGTGCATGAGGCCGGTTCATTATTCCTGGTCGATGCGGTGACTTCGCTGGGTGGAGTGGAGGTGCGTGTCGACGAGTGGGGGATCGATGCCCTTTACAGCGGAACCCAGAAATGCCTGAGCGCTCCTCCCGGACTTGCGCCGGTTACCTTCAGCCCGCGTGCGGTGGAAATCATCGGTGGCCGTAAGAGTAAAGTGCAGAGCTGGTACCTGGATATGACCATGGTCCGCAAGTACTGGGGAGCGGAGCGTTTCTACCATCATACTGCGCCGATCTCCATGATTTATGCACTGTATGAGGCGCTCCGGCTGGTCCTTGAAGAAGGCCTGCAGAACCGGTTTCAGAGGCACCGGGAAAACCATGAGCTGCTGAGGGAGGGGCTGTCCAGCCTGGGATTCAAGTTTGTCGTCGAACCTCAGTACCGCCTGCCGGAGCTGAATGCGGTCTGCATCCCCGAGGGGATCGAGGATCTGCCGTCACGCCGCCGCCTGCTCAATGAATTCAATATCGAAATCGGAGGTGGGCTGGGGGCATTCGCCGGCAAGGTCTGGCGGATTGGATTGATGGGTGAAAGCTGCCGCAAGGAAAATGTCGAGGCGCTCCTTTCGGCTCTGAAGAAAGTGATGGGGTAGAGAGGTGATCCAGGCCCTGCCGGGCGTCTGATATAAGGTTCTCGTCCCATAAAGCACCATTTCGGCAGGGGCGCGGCATGACGTGCCCCCACTCAAAACGCCGGTATCGTCGATTGCCGAGAGTCAGCTGTTGTCTGAAGCGGCGATCCTTGGGCCATTCACCCCAATTCCAGGTCCTGTGCCAGCCTGGCTGCCAGTGGCGCGACAACCTCACGATTGAAACCGAAACGCAACCCGCTGGTTTCAAACAGCACCGGCAGGGGGCGGCTTCCACCGAGAGCCAGACCCTTCCGGTAATCCTGGACTGCGCGGGCGCGATCCTGTGAGGCATTCAACCACAGCTGGAGAGAGCCAAGCTGCGCGATCCCGTATTCAATGTAATAAAATGGATGGGTGAACAGATGCAGCTGGCGATGCCAGGCAACCCGCGCACAGTCCTCATAGCCACTCCAATCCACCGGCGGGCCAAATCGGCGGCGCAGTTCCAGCCAGTAATCCTCACGCTCCTTTCGCGTATGTTCGGGATGGAGATAGACCCAGTGCTGAAAGGCATCGATGGTGGCAATCCAGGGCAGGATCATGAGGATACCCTCCAGATGGCTGATTCGCGAACGGTGCGCTTCATCCTCTGTGTAAAACTCCTCGAGATAGGGTGTGCACAGCAGCTCCATGCCCATGGATGCCACCTCGCAGAATTCGAGCGGAGCTGAACGGTAAGCCTGAAGCGGCTCGAGCCGCGCTGCGAAGGAGTGAAAGGCATGGCCGCCCTCATGCAGCAGGGTGAACAGGTCATCATCGGTCCCTGCGGCATTCATGAAAATGAAGGGGAGGCGAATCTCCGACAGAAAAGCCTGATAACCACCCGGGGCTTTTCCTTTGCGGCTTTCCAGGTCGAGCAGGCCATTCTGGTCCAGGGTTTTGAATTGCTGCCCGAAATCTTCACACACCCTGGAAAAGACATGAATGCACCCATCGATGAGCCGCCTGGCCTGATCGAATGGGCGCAATGGAGGGCGGCCTTGGGGATCCACCTGCATATCCCAGGGACGCAGCCGGTCGAGGCCCATCTGCCGCTTCCGCCGCTCAGCCAGCTGCTGCATCAGTGGCACCACTTCCTTCTCGACCGCATCCTGGAAATCCACGCAGTCGGAAGGAGTGTAATCGAACCGCCCACGGGCCAGGTGCTGGTAATCACGGTAATTGGCGAACCCGGCATGATGGGCCATCTGTGTCCGCAGGCGGACCTGCTGGTCGTAAATTTCGTTCAGCGCATCGGCATCTTCGAGGGCACGCCTGGCCACCTTTTCCCAGGCTTCCTGGCGCACTGCCCGGTCGGTTTCTTCCTGGTACTTTTTCATCTGCGGAAAGGTTTTCTCTTCACCCTGAAACTGGACAGTCATGGCTCCGCAGACCTTTTCGTACTGTTGGCGCAGCTTGTCATCTTCAGTCTGAAGCGGAACATTTTCGGCACGAAAAAGCTGCGCCTCGTTTTCAATTAACCGCTGGTAAACCTCATAGCGGAGCGGATCGAGGCCTGTTCTGGCAGGTGAATCAAGAAACTGACGGTTCATCCGGTCCCAGCAGGGTTTGAGCTGAGGAGTGATTTCCTCGATGAACTGAAGATGCGCCTTTTCCCTTTCGGGATCATCGGTCTGGCAGGTATACAGGATCGCCCGCCTGGATTCTTCCTCTTCGATGCAGGCCTGCGCTTCGGAGAGATCCGCCAGCCATCGCTCCAGTTCTTCCTGTGTCGACAAAGGGCGGGAGCAGAGGTCCTGAAGTATCGGTTCGATCCGGCTCCACTCGCCCAGATCGGCTGAGTCGGGGACATAGCTCCTTTTGAACTCACTGGATTTTCTCGGCGGCAGCAGGGTGGATGCCATCAGGTTCTCCTTGGAAATGATCAGGTGTTTGTTTTATCTGTTTTTTCACAGCCTGGCAGGCAGTGAGGATGAAAAGCCTTTTGATTCGCCTGGTGAATCATGTCCATTCCAGGCGCTCTCATCCGCCGGAAAGCTCCCGGGAGCGTCGGCAGGCGGCACGCACCCCCTCGAAAAGAGCCTGCTGCAGGCCATTGTCCTCCATGGCTTTCAAGCGGCCAGTGTGGTGCCTCCCGGTGAACAGACCCGGCGGCACAAACTCACCGGCTGGCTCCGAAGAGGCGATCAGCATCCCGGCCGCCCCCTGGAAGGTATGTTGCACCAGGCCGCCACCCTGGTCCTCTGTCAGCCCCAGACCGACTCCCCCCGCCTGGATCAGGATTTCAGCGATCCGAAAGAGATACCCGGGGCCGCTCCCACTCAAAGCGGTGACTGCATCGAGCTTGTCCTCGGGCAGCCTCACAGTGGCGCCCACAGTCGAAAGCAGCGATTCGGCATCCTGGAGGGCTTTGGGTGAGGTGCTCCCTGTTTCGGCGATGCCACTGACCCCACAACCGAGTGTGGCGGGCAGGTTCGGCATGGTTCGCACAATTCCCGGATGATTCTGGAGGCTGGATGAAAGGGCCTGGCAGGTCACCCCGGCCATGATCGAGATCACACTTTGAGTGGCGGGCATCCGGCCGGCGATGTCCTGGGCGACAGCAGGAAAAATCTGAGGTTTGACCGCCAGCACCAGGCATTCGGCTTCCTGCGCCACTTTGCGGTTCTCCCGGGTGGTGAGAATTCCATGCTCCGCAGCCAGCAGTTCCAGCCTTTCAGAAGAGACATCGCTGGCCAGGATATTTTCAGGCAGGCAGATTCCACCGCCAAGGATCCCGCGGATCAGGGCGGCGGCCATGTTGCCGCCACCGATAAAACCATAACGGCAGGCCATCATTCACCTCACTTCAGATTGAAACCTTTTGATTTTGCGAATTCGATCACATTTTCACGGGTGACGACATCAGTTCCAGTATCGACATCATCGGCGATCTCGGTCATTTTCGCACCGGACTTGCGCAGGCGGTCGAGGGTCATGATCGCCTCATAGCCGACCGCCACCGGCTTCTGGCCGACTACCGCTTCCATCAGGCCATCCTTGATCAGCTGCAGCTCGATCTCCATCGTATCGAACCCGATAACCACATAGTTCAATCCTTTATCGCGGCGGATATTGGCGGCAGGAATTGCGCTCCACAAGCCGACACCGAAGATGCCTTTGACATCCGGATTGGCGGCGACAAAGGCTTCGATGAGCTGGGTGGCGCGGTTCATGTCATCATTGCAGTACTGAAGCGGAGCCAGCTCGAGGTTCGATCCCTTGATCGCACGCTTGAATCCCTCGACCCGCTGATTGAGGTTGAGCGCTCCGGGGCCTCCACTGACCGCCAGAATTTTGCCTCCACCGGGGATAAATTTCTTCATCAGCTTCCCGGCTTCGTACCCCGCCTGCTCGTTGAATGTGCCCACATAACAGAGGCGCTCGGACTCGGGAGAATCGGCATCAAAACAGATGACAGGAATCCCTTTCTGGCGTGCTTTGGCAATCACCTCGATGACACTGTCCGGAACATTCGGGGAAATGCCGATGCCATCCACCTTTTTTTCAAGGAGGGCTTCGATCTTCTGCACCTGCTGGTTGGCATCCGCTTCGATGGGAGCGATAAATTCCGCTTTGACACCCAGCTCTGCGGCTGCTTTATCCATTCCGATCTTGACCTCATCCCAGAAAGGATTGTTCAGGGACTTGGGGCACAAGGCATAATAAATCCCCTCTTCTGCATGAAGAGCGCCAACCAGGCACATCATTACTAAAGCCGAAACAACCGCATTCACACGCATGGATGCCTCCCGGATTCAGAATTCCCGGCCTGAAGCATGGCCAGGCAGGGGTGTTGCTGTCCAGATTTTAACTGGAATTTTTCTTACCTTGAATTCAATCCCGGAGGGTGTCAAGGAAGGAAGGAAGCATTATGCTGGAGGCCTGCCCTGGACTCGGGGATTTTCAACACACTTGGGGAGGAACATGGCATGTTATTAAAAATGCTTCGGGTTCTCAGTCTTGCAGGGGTGCTGGTGTCCTGGTCCTGCCAGGCCGGAACGACCACACTGGATGCGGATGGGGGGATTCGCCTGGATGGGAAGCGCTGGTTTCCCATCGGCCTGTATGAGACCCCCAAAAACGCCACAAAGATGGCGGAAATCGCCCGGATCGGATTCAATCTGGTGCGCAGCGGCCTTTCATCATCCGATCTGGACCTGGTCCACAGCCATGGGCTTAAAGCCTGGATTCCGATCGGCGGGCTGGCGGAAGTTCATGACAGCACTGGAGGCCAGAAGCTGGCAGCAGCTGCCCAGGGGCTGATGAATCACCCTGGATTAGCCCTGTGGGAACTGCCGGATGAGGCTCTCTGGAATGTTTATTATTCCCGCCTCCAGGTTCACGAGGAGGAGTTCAAAGCCATTCGGGATCGTGTCAATCAGAAAATCTCGGAAGGTGGCGACCCAGCGGCCTTGAAATCCCTGTTTCGGACCCTGGTTGCAGCCAAGGCGATTCAGGATTGGGCACGTGCAGAATCAGCTATCGGTGAACTCTGGAAGGCATTGGGTGAGAAAGACAAAGCGACCGCCACAACTCTTTCTCAAATCCTGCCTGAAGAAGAAGCTCTTTATCAGCGTCTGCTGGCCGGATACCGCACACTGCAGAGCAGTGATCCCTCCCACCTGGTCTGGCAGAATCATGCCCCGCGCAACAGCCCCGATTTGCTCAAGAAACATGCGGATTACTGTGATCTGATCGGCTGCGATATTTATCCTTACCCGGAAAATCCAACCCAGGGGCATTCGGATTTGTCAGACAAGACACTGGCATCCGTGGGGGCATATACCCGGCGCTTCCGGGACATTGCACCCGACAAGGGGATTCTGATGGTTCTGCAGGGGTTTGGCTGGCGGGATTTATTCCCGCTTCCGCCGGAAAAACAGGACTCCGACATTGGAAGGCAGCCCAAATATCTGGCCAGCCGCTTTATGGCCTATGATGCGATTGTGCGCGGTGCGAATGGAATCTGTTACTGGGGGACCAGCTATCCCGATAAAGACGAAACAACCTGGAAAGGCCTGGTGCCGGTCATTCAGGAACTGGCCAGCCTGCAGGACTTTCTGGCGGCGCCGGTGATTCCACTGCCGCTGGTCATCCAGCCGGCCCCTTCCTGGAGTTCTCTCGATAAGAGTGTGGTCTGCTCGGTCCGCAAGGTGAATGAGGACTGGCTGTTCATTTTCGTGAATGAGCTGAATGCCCCACAGACTGTCCAGGTCGAATTCCCGAAAGCCTTTGTCGGAAAGAAGATTTACTTCCTGTATGAGAATCTTTTCATCGAGCCGGTCGCAGAAGGGTATTTCCCGTTGGCCTTTTCCTCCTACGGGGTGCGGATCCTGTCAACCCGCCAGAATCTCGAGGTGGAGGGACTTAAGGGACTCAACCGCCAGTTTGAAGAACCGTTCTGATTCAATTTCCTGAGGGACCCGTGGCGGTGCTCCTGCCGCCATGGGTCTCCATGGATGCCTGTTCAAGCCAGGAACGAAAGAAGGCTGGGGTGGCACTTAAAAATCCCCCCCCACACCCCCAAAGCACAGTATAATCCTCAAGGGATTTACACCCCCCACCCTGCCTCACACCCCGGCCATCATCCTGTAAAAAAAATCCTCTCCACCCGCTGAGCCTGGGATTTGTTTACCGAAGTGTATCAATATATTCCAAATATATCTAAACGATACGTGATTGTTACGAAATATTGCGTTCCAGTCGGCGGGTCTTCTATTTCCAGGTGATGTAATTAAACGATATTTTATGTAATTTAACAGAATAAGTTCGTTTCATTTCTTGGCATTCGATTTGCCTTAGTTCGTGGCTATAGCGACACGAATTAAGGTGAACTGAAATGAAACATTACTTTTTTCTCCTCCTCCTCGCCACTCTCCCCGCACACAGTGCTCAATTTACGAATCTCCAGCCAGACAACCTCTATTCGGTCTGGGTCAATGGCTCCACCGCCTCTGTTCAGACGGCCATGAACGGGATCCTGGAAGTCGATCTTCCCGCGGGGCGCAATCATATCGCACTTGAAATTCTCGATACCCAGCCAACTCCAGTCGAAACACCTTCAACCTCCCCGACCCCGACAGCGACTCCAACCGCGACCGCCACCAATCAGGGGCGTGAGGTGATCGTGGGCAGCTTCGATGCGGGAGAGAAGAAAAATAAATTCGAAGTCTTCGGTGAAAATGGAAACAGCCTTTCCGGAAGCATCGATGTTCTCAGTGGAGTTCAGACAGAAGGCATGATCAAGACCGCCGATCTGAATGGCGATTCAGTCCTCGAGGTGATCGCAGCCGGTTACAGCCAGGAAAAAGGAGTTGTTCTGGAATATTGGACTGGAAAGGGTGAACTGGTTCGGACAATCGAAGCCTTGCCGGCGGAGTTCAACCAGGAAAATTACCTGCTGACCGGACCAGAAGATGGACTGCAGGCAGGAGCGGCGATTGTAGTTGGGCGCGCTTCGAATGGTTCATATCATCTGGTATCGGTCGATTTCCAGGGAAAATCAAAAGGCACCACCGAGGTCCTCAAGCCGGGTTATCGCCAGATTGAGGATCTCACAGCACTGCACAGCGGCCCGGAAGGCTCCCTGGAGGTTGCCATCCTCGCACGCAACAACAATGATTCAGTCGAGCTCAATGTGGTTCGTGACAGCGCCCTGTCGACCTCGGTGGTTCTGTTTGGCAATGGCTATACCGGAAGCCCCTGTGTTTTCGGCCTCGACATCAATGGGGATGGGGTTCAGGAAGTCGGTTCAGTCAGCCGCAACAGCCTGAATGATTCCTTCCGCCTGCTGGTGGTTTCAAGCTCGGGCCAGGTGCTGCTCAAGAAAAACATGTTCCCTGGCAAATTTGAGAACGAAGCCACTTTCAGCGCCGCGGACATCGATGGGGATGGGCGGGATGAGATCATCGCGGTGGGCCGCATGATCGGAACCGGCTCCAATGTGATCCAGGTGCTCGATGATGATGGAACCCAGCTGCTGGCGCGCTCGATCCTCGATCCTGCCTTCAACTCCGCCAAATCCAGTGTTCTCGCGGATGTGAACGGGGATGGCCAGATGGAATTCATCGTGGCTGGTAAAGACAGTGTCTCCGGTGTTGCGGCCTACCAGGTGCTCGAAAACAATGGCAGCCTGATCGGTGGTGGAACTGTTTTCGAGACCCCCGCCAATCCGGTCCTGGCCAGTTCCGATCTGGATGAGGATGGCCAGGCCGAGCTGCTGATTCTGGGTGAGTTCGATGATGGCAACTATGGCCTTGAACTGCGCAAAGGTGCCCAGGGGCAGGTTCAGTTCTCGACCACACTGCCATCGATCCCGAATTACCTGAATGCCGGCGACCTCCTTTAAAGGGCAGGAAGCCCAGATCACGGCCTGTTGCGCCATTCACCCTCCTGTGATCTTTGTGTATAACTCAGGGTATGAAATACCGTCGTTTTGGAAAAACCGAGCTGCGTCTTCCGATCCTCACCTTTGGCGCCATGCAGGTTCCTGTTCCCGAGGATGAAAACAAGGCGGCAGAAACCACCCGCTGTGCGATCCAGGCTGGAATCAACCACATCGAGACCGCCCAGGGGTATGGAACCAGCGAGGAACGCCTGGGGAGAATCCTCAAAGATTACCGTCGCGAAGATTTAATCATTACCACCAAGATCGGCCCGGTCGCCACGCGCGATGAGATGTGGAAGCGTATTGAAACATCATTGAACCGTCTGCAGATGACCTCGATCGAAAATCTGGATATCCACGGGATCAATACTTATGCCGGCCTTGAGCTGACCCTGCGGAAAGGCGGGTGCATGGAGGCGGTGCGTGAGGCCATCGACCAGAAGGTGGTCGGCCACATTGGATTTTCCGGCCACGCCTCCTGCGAAGTGATCCTGGCAACTCTGAACACCGGCGAATTCGAGTCAGTCAATCTGCATTACTACTATTTCTTCCAGCGCAACCTTCCAGCCATACGGCGTGCTGCCGAACTGGACATGGGGATCCTGATCATTTCCCCAAGCGATAAAGGGGGTCTGCTGTATCGACCCCCGGACAAGCTCAAGGAACTTGCGGCTCCCTTCACCCCCATCGAACTGAACCACCGTTGGCTGCTCAATCAGCCGGAGATAACCACCCTGACAGTGGGCTGCACCTATGCCAGCGAATGGGAGGACCATCTCCTGGTCGGAGATCGTGATGGCCTTTTAACCCCGGAGGAAATGGCTGCCTTGAAGAGGTGGAATGAGCAGTATAAAACCCTGGGAGATTCTTACTGCTCTGTGTGTGGGGACTGCCTGCCTTGTCCGGAGAAGATCCACATCCCGGAGGTGCTGCGCCTTCGCAATCTCACCCGGGGATTCGATATGCTTGAGTATGGGCAATACCGTTACAAAATGTTTGAAAATGCCGGGGATTGGTACCCGGGAAGACGGGCGAGCAACTGCACTGAATGTGGCGACTGCCTGCCGCGCTGCCCGCTCCACCTGGAGATCCCGAAGCTGCTGTCTGAAACCCATGATCTGCTCTGGGAAGGAGTCGATGGGCAACGCCGATGGGCCTGAAAAAAGAAATCACGATCTATACCGATGGAGCCTGCCAGGGGAACCCGGGACCGGGGGGATGGGCGGCAATACTCAGCTGGGATGGCCATGTCAAAGAGATCTCCGGGTATGCTCCGCAGACCACCAACAATCGCATGGAACTTCAGGCTGCCATCGAGGCTCTCAGATTGATCAAAAAGAAGACCATTCCCATAAGAATTGTAACCGACTCCAAATACCTCCAGGAGGCTTTTACAAAAAACTGGATTCACAACTGGGTCCGCAATGGCTGGAAAACAGCGTCGAAAGCCCCTGTCAAGAACCAGGATTTGTGGCAGGACCTGGTCCTGCTCTCCTCGACCTTGCCGGTGTCCTGGCACTGGACACAAGGCCATGCTTCAGATGCCATGAACAACCGTTGCGATGAACTCGCACGGCTGCAGATCGAAAAACATCATGCACGGCGATGAGGCCCGCGAAATCCACACGATTGACCGCCTGACTTCCCCTTCGCGGATTTACGAAGCCTTCGAAGCATTCGGATTTGGCCCCAGTTCCCTGCTGGGACAGAATTTCCTGATCGACCGCAACACCCAGGAAGCGCTGGCTGCAAGCCTCAAAATTTCGGAAGGAACCCGGGTGGTCGAAATCGGCCCCGGGCTGGGGCACCTGACACGGGTGCTGGTGGAACGGGAGCACCAGACCCTTGCCATCGAAAAAGATACACGCCTGGCTCAGACCCTTCATGCCCGCCTGTCCGGTCCGGATCGCCTGGTGGTCTGGAACCGGGATATCCTCGACATCGGGACAGAGGAGCTTCAGGCCTGGAGCGGAGGACAGCCTGTCGTGATTCTCGGGAATCTGCCTTATTACTGTTCGACCCGGATCCTCGCCCGTGTTTTCGAGGACTGGCTGGGCCTGTGGGATCGATGTGGATTTCTCCTTCAGGAAGAAGTGGCCGACCGGATAGTGGCCGGGCCTGGATCGAAGCTGTATGGCCGGCTTTCCCTTCTGACGCAGGTTTTTTCCACACCTGTAAAAGCGCGCAGGCTCCCGCCGCATCTGTTTGTTCCGGCCCCTGATGTGAATTCGGCCTGGTGCATCTTCCAGCGGAGAGCGGAGATCCCGGATGTTTCACCCCGCCAGGTATCCTCTCTGTCGGGGATCTGTTTTGGCGAAAGGCGGAAAACTCTGGCCAACAACCTGGCGCGGGAGTTTGGACGGGAGAAGGCACAGGCCATGCTGGAACAGGCTGGCATCGATGGACGGCTGCGCGCCGAACAGGTGCCGGTCGATGGATTCCTGAAACTGATCAAAACTCTGGGTTGATGCAGGGGCGACCCGGCACAGATCACCCCTGATCAACAAATTCAACCGGGCGCAATCAGCCTGCCCGGGTCATCTCTTCGGAATTGAACTCCCCTTCGAGATGGACCTGTTTATAACCTCCGAAACACCACAGGATGCCAAACACAAAGGTCAGGATAATCGGGGAAATGGCCACCCAGCGGAATGTTTTCGGGGCGGAGAACTGGCGGACCGAATCGAGTTTGTCTTTGGCCTGTTGAGCGAGCTGCTTCTGCTCCGGGGTGGCGTCCGCCCCCCCCGCGCCAACCTGTTCGGTGAGCACCTGAACTGTATCACTCCCGGTAAGCAATTTCTGGGTTTCGATATCGTAGATCTGTCCGATGATGGGCAGAGTCACATAGATCGATAGATTTCCAGCAAGGCCCATGATGCCCAGCAGAAGCGCCCCACCCTTGGGGAAGCGCTCGGAAGTCACTCCCAGCATGGTCGGCCAGAAATAGCAGATGCCGGCGGCATAGATGGTCGCAGCCAGAAACACCATCGCCACCGAATGAAAGAAACTCAGGGCCAGCAGGCCAATGGCCGAAAGGATCGAGCAGATGGTCAACAGCCCGAGCGCCGAGAAGCGATGAACCAGAGGCCCGGTGAAATAACGCATGACAAACATCAGCAGGTTGATATAGATCAGGACCAGGATGCCCTGCATGCCGGTGCTCTTGGAAAGGATGTCGGGAACCCACTGCATCGGCCCAAGCTCGGTAGCGGCGGTGAACCACATGATTACAAACCACAGAATGAAGGCCGGATTCAAGGCTTCTTTGAGCATATCCGCATTGGAGACTTTGGAAGCGATGCGCTCGGTGGCCGGGAATTTTTGCCCGATGATCAGAATGCCATAGACGAATGCAGAGATAATGATGAGCGCCATTTTGACTTTCCAGGCGAAGTCGGCCTGCTCGAGGGTCGCAGTGGCTGGATCGGGAGTGAGCTGGCGTGTCAGGCAGAATGCCAGGACCCCCGCCAGAATCTGGCCGCCGGGCCACCAGGCATGAAGGATGTTCAGCTTGTTGGTCTTGTCACGAGGGTACATGGTGGCGATCAGGGGATTGATAACCGCCTCCACCAGGCCATTGCCAAAACCGACCAGGAGAGTTGCCACCCACAGGATATAGAATCCGGGAGCGAAAATGGTCAGGGTGATTCCACCGACATGCAGCGCCCAGGCCAGAGTGAGCAGAAAGCGCATCCCGAGGAAATCACACAAGGGACTCCCCAGAAACACAGTCACCGCAAATCCGAGAAATGCCGCACTCCCGACCCCTCCGACCTGCTCTTTGGTGAGGCCGAAGGAGTTCCCCATGGCATCCATCACATCACCGCGGATGGCAAACGCCATGGCTGTGGTGACCAGTGCCAGACAACTGGCGATAAACAGACGTCTAGGATTCATGCTACCCTTACCTCCTGGCTGAATGGAAATTCAAATCAAGGCGCCGGGGCGGCACCCTTTCAGAAACAAGATGGGGAATCCTAACCGGATTCTTTCCGCTTTTCCATTGCACATTTATTCTGATCTTTGACGAGAGCGGTGGTTCTCCTGTATCCTCGTCATAACTCATGCAGACCCCACCCGACACACCTCATACCCTCGACCGATTCTCGATCCGGCGTGCGCCGCTGGTGTTTCTCCTGCTGCTGGCCGGCCTTGGCATCCGCCTGTATCCGGTATTTCAGCTCGATATTGAACCACGCGGGGACAGGGAACTGCTGGTTTCTCTGCTGGCGGATGAGTGGCGCTCGAACTGGAGTTACTCGCTGGAGGGCCATCCGACAGCGGTCATGATGCCGGTTTACCCGGTGGTGGTGGGATTGCTCAGGTGGGTGATGCCCGACAGCTGGACACCCCTCCTGGTCCTGCAGGCCCTTCTTGGAACCCTGGCTGCCTGGTTTGTGTTCCGCATTGCCTGGCGCATCAGCCGGATCCCGGGGGTTGCCTGGGGGACCTTCTTTCTCTGCCTTTTCTACCCGCCCCTGATTCTGCTGGGGCTCAAAATCGAACCCGGGATGCTGTATGCCTTCTCGCTGGCTTTCGGCATCTGGCTGCTGTCTTTCACCCTGGTGCGGACCGCTCCATTGGCGCATATCCTTTTGGCAGCCTTCCTGTTCATGGGAGTGATTTACCTTTCACCGAAGATCCTGATTCTGATTCCGTTTCTGGCTGTATGGGCTGGCCTGAAAAGTTATGACCGCCTGACTGGAATGCTGGGGGCCTTTGCTTTGTGCCTGGCATGCATTGTCTGCCTGATGCCCTGGATGGCGAGAAATTTCATCAGCACCGGGGGGTTCATTCCGCTCACCACCGGCTTTGTGGCTCCCCTCCAGCAGAGCCTGGCCGATGCTGGAGGGCCATCAGTTTACGCTGCAGCCAACACCCCCGGACAGGATGAATCGCTTCGTTACCATGCCGGACTCAATGCGCTTTTTCAGCAGATCCGTGAAACAACCCCGAGGGTGTGGGGAAGGATTTTTCTGCGTGGATTCCCATTCTGGATCACCTCATATCCCGGGCTGCTGCCCGGAGCTGGTTCCGGCGGGCCGGGGGGAGGGGCCGCTGGCCTGGAAAGTTCCCTGGTCTACCGAGGCCTGTTTCTCTCGCTCACTGTTTCATTATTGCTGCTGGTTCTGGTGGGAATTGCGGCAGCCTTTTTCAATCTGAGCGCCTGGATGCTGCTGGCGGTTCTGTTCCTGGCCACCCTGAGCGATGTCGTGATGGGGAATCCGGCCTATGATCATCTGGCGGTGTGGCCTTACTTCGCCATCTTCATTTCCTGGGGAGGATGGATCCTGGTGGCCTGGATTCTTGCGCCTGCTCTGAAGGCCCGAAAGGATGCACGCCAGGCGCCCGGTTCTCCTTCAGTGACCTTCGAGGCCACTCCTCTCCCCTATGGCGATCTCGAGCCGATACGCGCCCCACGACTCAAGCCATCTGAAAAATCCTCCCCTGAAACCGATGAGGAGGAGCGAATCGGGCCGATTTTCTGAGGATGCCATGATCAGAAACTGGATTTTTCCAGGGGTCCTCCTGGCATTTATTCTGGGAGTCGTTTTTCCGGATTTGGCCCTCCAGGGATGGGTGATTGCACTGGGTGATGTGCCCGATCAGTTTCTTCCCTGGCGGGAGTTTGTCTCCTCCGAATTTCATCAGGGTGCCATCCCTCTCTGGAATCGCTATGCCTGGTGTGGCACTCCATTCCTGGCCAACATGCAGTCCGCGGTCCTGTATCCAATCGACCGTTTTTTTGATCTGCTGGCCTCTCCGGGGCGCGCTCTTTCGCTGGGGCTGGTGTTTCACCTGTGGCTGGGGGGAATGCTGCTGTATGCCTTCTGCCGGCATCTCGGAGCGGGGGTCGCGGCGGGGCTGGCTGCGGCTCTGGGGTACAGCCTGGGAGGATTCCATGCCATCCACCTGCTCGGTGGAAACCTGCTGACAGTCACCTCTTCGATTTATCTGCCCGGCCACCTGCTGGCAGCCGGCAGCCTGGTGGGGAGGATGCACCAGGGGCGACCAATCGGTTGGGTTCCATTCTGGGGAATTATCCTGTGGAGCCTCCAGATTCTTTCCGGTCATGCCCAGATGACATTCTACAATGGCATTTTCACCCTCGTTTTTCTGGCCTTCAATCTGGCCTTTGCAATAACTGAAAGATCCCCGGTCAATGGAAGTTCAAAACCACTGCAATCCAGCGGGCGATGGATCGCGAGAGTGATCGGGATGTTCCTGCTCATGGGTGGGATCACCTTCCTGGTTGCTGCACCGCAGATCCTGCCGACACTGGAATACCGGAGCTTCTGCGCCCGTGCGGGGACTCTCCCCTTTGATTCAGCGACTGAATTCTCACTCGGCTGGGAGGTTCTGCTCTCATTTCTGCTGCCGGAATATCTGGGGACACGCGCCGCCCGATTTTCAGCAAGTGGAATCGACACCTACTGGGGGGACTGGAAAAACTGGTCAGCGGTCTACATCGGCATCTTTCCCTTCCTCGGTTTGACCGGGCTGGCGATCTGGAGGAAAAAGGAAGCCATCCCCAATGGGGCAGTGAAAGCCCTGGCCGGGCTGGCGCTTGTGGGGCTTTTTCTGGCGCTGGGGAGAAACAACCCGCTTTACCACCTTGTTCATCAGCTGCCCATTTTCGGACAGTTTCGTGCACCCAGCAAATTCATTCCTGCCCTGGTGGTTCCTGTGGCGGTTCTGGGTTCTCTCGGCTTGAGTGCGCTCCTCGACTGGCTGTCCGCTGCAAAGAGCTCCCCACACCTGCCGGGCTGGGGCAGGTGGTGTCTGATCGTGGCCGGATCGGGAGTGGCTCTATTGGTCATTTTCCCGAATGTGCGTACTCCTGGCCTGCCTGCGGAGCTGGCTGGACATGATCTGCTCCGGGGGCTGATCCTGGTTCTGGGATTTGTCGGGCTGGCATCTGTCTGTATCTCCCTGCCATTCCGACCGGTTCCCTGGGGGAAAAGGCAGCTCATTGCGGCATTGCTGATTCTGTTGAGCGCTCTCGATATGGGGCTGTATGCGCGCAAGTATGTCATCTCAGCGCCACCCGAAGATTTGAAATACCTGCCGGGGGCCTGGATCAGAGGCCATCTCCAGGAAGGGGAGCGAGTCCTGACCACTCCCGAGTTCACCGGTGTGAATCAGACCACCCCGGAGAGAATTCCGGTCCCGGGTGGATATGATCCCCTGCAGGTGGGGCTGTATATCGACACATTCCGGAAGAATGGAGCCATTCCCCCAGGGGCCATTGTCGATCTTTTTACCCCGCCACTCGAATGGGCAGGCAAGCTGGGGGCTTCCCTGGTGGTTTCCAGGCAGCTTCTGAAGCATCCTTCGCTCGCTCCGCTGGACCGCCATGAAGGCTGGATGCTGTATCGAGTCAAAGACCCTGCTCCCATGATCGAATTTATCCCGGAGAACCACACAGCGGACTCACCGGGTGGAGCCACTCTGGAGGGTGAATGGAAATTGCATGACCTCTCAGTGCGGGGAATCGTTCCTTGTGAGGGGAGAATTGTGATACGCCAGGTCTATACCCCCGGCTGGCAATGTTTTAATAAAGGCCAGGAAGCGGTATCCGTGGAAGTTGAGGAACCTTTCTGGCAGAAAGTCCGGGTGAGCCAGGGAGAAATCTCATTGACCCTGTCATACCGACCGGCGGGGTGGCGATGGGGGCTTTGTCTGTTTCCAGCCGGACTGCTGGGTATGATCGGGATGGTCTTTCATGCCCTGAAATCCAGGAAAACTGAACTGAATGAAATGGGAGGACGTTCACAGTGAATCTGCAATTGTTGAAAAACGGGGTCTTTGTGGTGGTTTTTCTGATGCTGGTCCATGCCTGGATCGGAGAATCTTCGGCTCAGGGTGAACCCCAATCGGCAACCGATGAGAATGAAATCCGGTTTTTTGTGTCACCAGAGGGGAATGATGCCTGGAGTGGCCGGTATAAAAAGCCGAATGGCTCGAAGACCGATGGGCCAGTGGCCACACCCGAAGGAGCGCTTCAGGCACTGCGCAAGCTCCGCGCGAAGGGGCCGATTGAGTCCCCAGTCGAGATACAGTTTCGCGAAGGGCTTTATCTGATCCCATCGACACTCACTCTCACAGCGGAAGACTCGGGCAGCAGCCTGGCTCCGGTCACCTTCATGGCCTTTCCCGGTGAGAGGGCGATCCTGTCCGGTGGAAGGAAGATTCCAGGCTGGGTGCGTTCACGCCTCGGGAAAGAAATCGGGCGAGAGGTGTGGATGACCGAGTTGCCGGATGTCAAGAATGGCAAATGGTATTTCAAGCAGCTGTTTGTCAATGGGAAGCGCCTTCCACGAACCCGCCTGCCGGAAACCGGCTACTACCATTTCACCAGCCTGGTCGAATCGACTGGAGAGCACACCTGGTCTGAGGGTGTCATGGCGGCTGGATTCAATCCTGGGGACCTGCAGAACTGGAAGAACCTGAAAGATGTTGAGATAGTCGCCCTGACCCGCTGGATCGAATCCCGTTCCCCGATCGAATCACTGGACCTCGACAAGCATATTGTCAACTTTGCCAAGAAGAGTGTCTTCCGCTTGGAAGATTCAAGGACGAGCGGAAAATTTTCTCAGTACTGGGTTGAAAATGTCTTCGAAGCACTCAAGGAGTCGCATCAGTGGTACCTCGACCGGAATGAGGGCATGCTCTATTTCATTCCTGAAAAGGGAGAAACCCCCGGCTCCGTTCATGCCATGCTCCGGCATTGAGCCAGCTGGTTCGCCTGGAAGGCACACCTGAAAAAGCGGTTCATGATATCCACTTCAAAGATCTGGTGTTCCGTCATGCTGAATGGGAGCTTCCTGCAGATAAAGCCGGTTCGCCTCAGGCTGCGGTGGATGTGCCCGGCGCGGTCTATTTGGCATCTGCGAGCCAATGCAGCCTGGTGGATTGCGTGGTCGAGCAGGTTGGAACCTATGGCATCGAGGTGGGGCCGGGCTGCCGCAACATCCAGGTGCTGGCCTGCACTCTGCAGGATCTGGGCGGCGGAGGAGTCAAGGTGGGGCAAGGCAGCAGCCATGCCACCATCGCCGACTGCGAGATCGCGCATGGCGGACGCATCTTCCCGAGTGCGGTTGGAGTGTGGATCGGCAACAGCGGAGATAATCAGGTGATCCACAATCACATCCATGATCTGTTTTACACCGGAATCTCAGTCGGCTGGACCTGGGGGTATGGTCCCAGCGATGCAGTCAGAAACATTGTCGAATACAACCACATCCATGATATCGGGCAGGGCATGTTGAGCGACATGGGGGGCATTTATACCCTCGGGGTCTCTCCCGGATCACGGCTGGCATACAACCTGATTCATGATGTGTCGGCTTACAGCTATGGAGGCTGGGGGATCTATCCGGATGAAGGAACCAGCAACATGCTGATCGAAAACAATGTGGTCTACCACACCAAGACCGGCGGTTTCCACCAGCATTACGGCAAGGAAAACATTGTCAGAAACAACATCTTCGCCCTGGCCAGAGAAGAACAGATCATCCGGAGCCGCGAGGAAGACCACAAATCTTTTGACTTCACCAACAACATTGTCTACTTCACGGATGGAAAACTGCTGGGGAGCAACTGGAGCAATAACAACTTCTTCATGGACAAGAACCTGTACTGGAACCCGGATAAATCAAAGATCGACTTCAAGGGAGATTCATTCGAGGAATGGAAAGAACGGGGCCATGACAAAGGCAGCCGCATTGCTGACCCGAAGTTCAAGGATCCCGACAAGGGGGATTTCACACTCGAAGAGGATTCCCCGGCCTTCAAGCTGGGCTTCAAAGCGATCGATCTCTCCCAGGTCGGCCCTCGCCGAAAGAACTGACCGCAATTTCGCATGATCTTCTTCCGGGGCGGGAAATCCTCCCGCCCCGGAATTGCAGAATCCTCAGCCTTTCGAAAATTCCTTGCGGGCCTCACCCACCTGGCTGATCGCTGCCAGATGCTTGTCACGAAAGCCTTCCAGAGTGGGGTGCCAGACTGTCTGCAGAAAACCTTTGAGGTGCTTCGGATCGATCTTTTTGGCCAGATACTCGACCATGTTCTTGAAGTTCTTCGGGGAGGACCAGTTGCTGCCGGCAGGAATCTGGTCGTAACCTTTTTCCTCGAGGTCGAGATAGGCCTTCACATAATTGATGTCTTCATTGAAGGGTTCCCCATAATACCAGTTCGCCTGCAGGACCGAGTGCGGCATCTTTTCGAAGAACTCATCATGGTGGCGCCAGACATGGTCGGACCACATCCAGGCGCGGCTCTTGTTTTTCTCAACCTCTCCCACAAGAAAGAGGAGGTCCTTCCACCACAGCCCATGCTGGCGGATGACACAATACTCATAGGATTCCTGATGCTCCTGGGTTTCCTCATCCATGCCGATATGGAAGAAGCGGGGATGATCGAACAGGTCGCAAACCTCGCCGATCAGATCGGCGCAGACCTTGTAATAAGGCTCTGTCGATACACGTCGTGAATAATCACCAAGCCAGATATCATGGCCGGTCGAGAAATTCAGCTTGGGAATCGGCTCGATGCCAAGTTTCCGCATCTGGCCCAGTTTCTCTTTGAGGTGTTCACGGCTCCAGGAACCCTTGACCGCCAGCTCCGGATGGGTCTGGTACTGAACCCCCTCACCCAGGTCGATGACAACCAGGTTGATGCCTGCCTCCTGCATGACCGGCATGAGGTCATCCCACAGTTTTTCATCGCAACGCAGGTAGGGGCGCGCCGGCCAGTTCTCCAACTTGATCTTTGGATTGTCCCAGTCTCCCCACATGTTATAGCCCAGGTGAATCAGATACCCCCAGATCATTTTGTCATTTGTTTCAGCCACTGCTTTTTCCTCCGCCTGTGTTTGAGTCGATGCGCCCAGGATTCCCAATCCTGCCAGACCTGCCGCCGCTGCCTTGATCACTTCTCTTCGGGTTGCCATTTGTCTTCTCCTCTATGGTTTTCGAACAGGCATCGAGCCTGACGCTCGAATGATTCCACAGTCTGATCCCAGGTGAACCGGCTCGCGGTTTCCAGGCCTTTTCGCGCAAGGCTTGTGAGGAGATCCTTGTGGTCCACCAGGCGGCGGATTGCACTGGCAATCGCCTCCGAGGATCCAGCGGGTGCCAGCAGGCAGTTTTCATCCCCACGAGCATACTCTCTGACTCCACCGCAATCTGAAATAACTGTGCAACAACCGCAGGCCATCGCCTCCAATGGTGGCAGGCCGAATCCCTCCATTCGCGATGGAAATACAAATATATCCAGATGCCGGTAAAAATCCCCCAGCTGCCGGTCATCGGATATCTTCTGAATATGGACTCCCTCCGGGAAGGGCTGCCGCGGCTTTTCGGTTTCGAGGATTTGAACCTCGATTCGCGGGCGAATATCCGAAAGCCGGCTCAATGCATCGAGGAAGAGGTCAAACCCTTTGAAATGCCGATGGTGAGCGATCACCCCTACCCTCAACGGGGTTCGGAATTCCCTGGCGACTGGAAAAAAGACCGATGGATCAATTCCTGGCGAGACAATTTTGGGTTCCTTATCCAGTCCAACTTTTTCTGCAATGAAGTGTGAGACATAAAGCCGCTCATCGGCCCAGAAATAACTCCGGTGTGCAAGGCGGCGATTCATCCGGGAAAGAATACCCTGGCCGATATGTGTAACCGGTTCATACCCCTGGACCAGGTACAGGATTGGGGTTTTCCTGCGGCGAAGGGTTCTGGAAAATCCCAGCAGGAAGGGGGTTTTAAACCCGGTTGCCACCAGCACATCCCCCCAACCCGCGGATTCAAGACCTAAACGGACCATTGCTCCAATCCGGGTGCCCAACGGCTTGCCCAGGGCAGCCAGCTGAACCCGGGGATCGAGCGGGAATGGAGGAAGGCTGCGCGAGGCAGGAACAGTGATTCGGACTTCATGACCGAGCTTGACCAGCCCATTGGCCAATCGGATGATCACCCTCACACCGCCCGAAAGATTGAATCCAAGCAGCGGAAAATGGATCTTCAAGGGGCGGTTCATTTAAATCTTTCCCGATCCGAGTGAAATATGCGCCTCACGACTGCTATTGTTCTTCCAGTTCTCGTCTCACTGCAAGGAGCTGCCATGTCTTTCGAAACTTTGCCAACCCCGCGCCAGATCACCTTCGATGCACGCAACCATGACCTGGATAACAACCAGAACTACACCCGGGATGGAGAATGGCTGATCTATGACACACGCAATCCGGGCATCGACTCCAGCCAGGCAATTGAAAAGGTCCACATTAAAACCGGGGAGACTGTGGTCCTCTACGGCACGGCGAAAGGTGGAGAGGGTCCTGTGGCCGGCGCTGGTGCTGCCAGCTTTTCGCCAAAAGATGATCGGGTGGCGTTTATCCATGGTCCCTGGAAACGGACCGGGCTGCCCTATGATTTTACCCGCCGACGGGGAGGCCTGGTTCGGGGAGAAGATGGAGGCGGCTTTGCCTTCGCCGATGCACGAGACATCACACCTCCCTTTACCCCGGGGGCTTTGCGTGGCGGAACCCATCGGCATGAGTGGGATGGGAGCGGGCAGTGGCTGGGTTACACCTACAATGATGATGTGATGAAAAAACTGGGTCAGGACCTGCGCACGATCGGGGTAACCCGTCTGGGGCACCCGGTTCAGGTCGAAAATGCCCAGGATCCCCTGTTTGAGGGTTCAGGTGAAGGTTTTTCGGCGCTTGTCGTGGCTGTCACACCCGATCCAAAGCCGGGGAGTGATGAAATCCAAAGGGCCGCACAAGACAGCTGGGTGGGACTGGAGGGATACCTTCGCGCGGATGGAAAGCGCCAGCTGGCAAGGGCTTTTGTCGGCTCCTGCAAATCGAAGAGCGGGGAGGTGCTGGACGAAGTCTTCATCGTCGATATTCCGGCTGACATTACCCACCCCGGGCCGCTCGGCCCACTGGAAGGAACTGAGACCTCATTTCCGGCCCCACCTGCCGGCTGTGCTCAAAAAAGATTGACACACACAGGCGACCGCCCCTTGCCAGGGGTTGCCGGGACCTGCTGGTCCAGCCCGGATGGGGAATGGATCACCTTCTGGCGGGGGACGATTCCGGGGTGCAGCAGATTTTTGCCATCGACCCCGAGGGGAAACACCTGCATCAGGTCACAGCACTGCCTGAAGGGGTTGCCTGCTCGCCGCGCTGGACAGCGGATGGCAAATGGCTGGCTGCTGTCTCGAAACAGGGGCAGCTGTTCGTGTGTGCCGCTCCCGGTCAGCCAGGTGCCTTACTGACCGCGAAGGCTTTCTTTCTGACCCCTGCCTGCCCATCGGAAAAAGCTCCCCTCAAACCGGTCTGGTCACCCGATGGAAAACAGATCGCTTATAACCAGCCGGTGAATCTGGAAGGAAAAGACTACGCCCAGGTTTTTGTGGTCGATGTTCCTCCTCTGACGAAATAATTTTTTGGAGGGCATCGAACCGGATTCACTAAAAAGCAGAAAGGGGGCAGCTGGATCGGCCAGCTACCCCCTTTTTTGGGTTCAATCAGTGTGTTGCAGTCTTAGAAGTGGAATCTTGCAGTGACCGTGTTGTTCAGGTCGCCATCGCCGATGAAACGGTATTCCATGCCATAGTCAAGGGTCAGGCACTTGTTGTAAGCCCAGCCGATGCCAGTCGAAACGGCATGGTAGTTGGACTCGAAATCATCACGTCCACGGAAATACTGGCCCACCTGGTGGCTGTCGTAATCATTGGTCTGATAACGATACCCGAGGCGTGGAAACAGGCAATCGCGATAGTTCTGCTCGAGTCCCACATGAAATCCCCAGCCTTTGATTTCCTCATCGAAGGAACGGATTTCATCCTGATCGGGGGCGTAGATGATTCCATCATACTCACGATCCTGGTAATCGACTGAAGCCGCAAGCAGAGTGCAGGGCAGAACCTGCCAGGAGTATCCGAACTCCACTCCCCAGGAATCCAGGTCCCCTTCATCGCTGCCCAGGGTGGTAATATCGGTATCCGGATTGCCATGGGCATAGAAGGTTCTCAACCCGAATGTGCATCCCGGTCCCGGACGCAGCTGGAGACCGATGTCATGACGAAAACCATCATCGAGGTTGTAGTCCGAATAGCGGTCTTCGACATCGTCATTGAAATAGGTCAGGCTGTAACCCAGGCTCAGGCAGTCGTTCAACTTCAAGCCATAACCGGCATTGAAGCGGTAACGCTGAGCATCAGTGTCGTCGCAGTCATCAAAATTGGTGTCATCGACCCAGGCTCCAAACCCGAAAACTCCACAACTGCCTCCAGCCCCACCCGGGAGAACCAACTGAAGCCCACCCTGGTTTTTGCGGCCTTCGGCATTGCAGAAGATGGGATTGCCGGCCGCTTTGGTGTTGCCAGTATTTCCACCGATGAATGGAGCAAAGGATGAATCCCGGCCACTGTATTCATCATGGCTGTAAGTGATTCCCAGTTCCGGCCCGGTTGCAAACCCCAGGCCTGCCGGGTTGCCGAACACGCTTGAAATATCATTGGATGTCACCCAGCTGGCACCCCCCATGCCAACCACGCGAGCGGTTTTTGGAAGATCGTAGTAACGATCCAGACGGCTTTCGATCATCCAGTCTTCCACTTCGTCGGCTGAAACAAAGGGTGTCCATGCTAAAAACAGAACGCAGATGAATGAACACCAGAAAAACAACTTTCCTACCCCAACGACCGTTTTCATAAAAAAACCTCCTGATTCCCCTATCACACGTGATTGTGTGTGTTATCGACCGGACGCACCCTGGGCTTTATGACTTTTTTTACATTCCCCCGATTTGGCCATCAAGGAAATGCTTCCCCCCCCGGGTGTGGACTCCAGCTCACCGTAAAACATAAGTTATTTTTAATTAATCGTATAGCCCTCATTGACAAAAAATAACAATTCAGTATGAAATCAAGAGGTACGTAACAGGAAGGAGTCTTTCCAAATTGCCACTTGTTCCGCCTCTGAATCTCGATGCTGTCAATCAACAGCTGGAGAACCAGTCTCCCCGGCAAATCCTGGAATGGGTCTGGAAAACCTTCGGGAAGCGCGCTGCCCTGCAGAGCAGCATGCAGAAGACTGCCAGCACCCTCAGTCATTTAATTTACAGCCTGGATATGAAAATCGATGTCCTGTTCGTTGATACCGGTGTGCATTTCCCTGAAACCCTCCAGACACGGGACCTGCTGGCACAAAAATATAACCTGAATGTCATTACCCTTCACCCGGCAAGAACCATGGAAGAGCAGCGGCAGGATTATGGCCGGGACCTCTACATGGCTGATGGCGATTACCAGATCTGCTGCGAATTGCGCAAGGAAGCCCCATTCCTGGGCTGGGTCCGTGGGCGTTACGATGCAGTTATCGGAGGCCTGATGCGCTCTGAGGGTGGAAAACGGAGCCGTATCCGGATCATTGGTGAAGATGACCGGATGGATGCCTATAAAATATACCCATTAGCAAACTGGGATGAGGAAAAAGTGGATGAGTACAACGAGCGGCATGAGGTTCCGGTTCATCCCCTGCACTTTCTCTCATACCCAAGCATTGGATGTTCGACCTGCACCACACCGGTCGCACCAGGTGAAAATCCCCGTGCTGGAAGGTGGCGGCACATCCGAGAAGCCCAGGAAATCCCGGTCACCCACCTCTACTGCGGCATCAACCGGGAAGATAAATAACCTCACTGGAGACAGGTTTTGGAAGTTGTGGCTTTTCTTCTAATGTGATATAGAATCAAAATTGGTGGGGGGTATTCTCCCATTGAACAACGCCATTCTCGAAAGGAGGGTGCGGCTTCATGTCTTCGGATTTGTTCAGACCCACTTGGAAGAAAGAGGGGTTCACCCTCATCGAACTGCTGATCGTCATAGCGATCATCCTGATTCTGATCTCGATTGCACTGCCAAATTTTCTCGAAGCTCAGGTGCGCGCACGTGTGACACGCGCCAAAGGTGAAATCAGAACCATTTCCATAGCGATGCAATCTTACTACCTGGATTTCAATATTTATCCCAGTGAAACTGAATCGGATATCTATTCAAACAGGTGGAATCGATTCAACCGTGGCCATCTCTGGCTGACATCACCCACCAAATATCTTTCCACAGTCCCGGAAGATCCATTCGCCTCGCTATCCCATATCGATGCTCAGGGACCGGGAGGCAGCCGTGTGCTGACCTATGAATCTGGAGGGATCGAACCCCATCCGTCTTTTCATCCCATGGGAAAGAAATGCCGTGCCTGCATGCTGACCTGGGCCATGTGGAGCAAAGGCCCCAGCGGCGAGTTGGATGGAAACCAGATTGTCAGCGGCGACAATGCTCATAAGGGAAATGGCGGGCGCGATGTCCGCAATTACAGCCCGACCAATGGCACCAGCAGCCGTGGGAGCATCCTGACCTGGGGTGGAGATCCGCTCTGGATTGCGTATCCCAAAGATCTTGCCGATCCGCGCGATGTCCATTCAGCCAAGCCGGATCCGATCTGGGTGGATGGGCAGTTCTATATCAAGAAGCTGCCACCTCAGCTGCGCTGATCGAACTTTGAGGTCTTCTAAAGAGGCGCTCAATTGGGCGCCTCTTTTTTTAGTGTGGGCTTGCCGGACTGTAATCTTAATAACTGTACCTTAATGCTACTTCTTGTTTCGGATAAGGTTATCCGGTATGATTTGCCTCGTTTGTTTCAAAAACGGAGGGGCGTATCCACCATCTCAATCGTCCCCTGTCTGATAGCGGAAAAGTGAAAAAAAGAGGAGGAAGAAGCATGGCAAAAAAGTATGTCTATAAGTTCGGCGGGGGCAAGGCCGACGGTACCGGAGAGATGAAGAATCTCCTCGGGGGCAAAGGCGCGAATCTGGCCGAGATGTGCAATCTCGCGATCCCTGTGCCGCCCGGTTTCACACTGACTACCGAGGTTTGCACCGCCTATTACGATTCCGGCAGAAAATATCCATCCGAGCTCGAGGGCCAGGTCAAGCAGGCCCTTGCTTTTGTTGAAAAGCTGATGGGGAGAAAATTTGGCGATCCCAAACGCCCGCTGCTTGTTTCGGTGCGTTCCGGCGCGCGCCAGTCGATGCCGGGAATGATGGAAACAGTTTTGAATGTCGGCCTGACTGACTCCACACTTCAGGGAATGATCGATGAAACCGGCGACCCGCGTTTTGTGTATGACTCCTATCGCCGCCTGATCATGATGTATTCGGATGTGGTCATGGAGAAGGCTGCCGGAATCGAACCGGCCGAAGGGCAGGGGATTCGCGGCCAGCTCGAGCACCTCATGGAAGCCCGCAAGCACGCCCGGGGAGTCACTCTGGACACAGACCTGACTGCAGAAGACTTGAAAATTCTTTCCGAGCAGTTCAAAGCCAAGGTGAAGGAACTGCTTGGCAAGCCCTTCCCCGACAATGCCATGGAGCAGCTGTGGGGTGGAATCGGTGCTGTCTTCTCCTCATGGATGGGCAAGCGCGCAGTTGAATACCGCCGCATTGAAAAACTCCCGGCCCACTGGGGAACAGCAGTCAATGTCCAGGCCATGGTTTCGGAAACATGGGCGATGACTGTGCAACTGGCGTTGCGTTTACACGGAATCCGGACGGACTGGTGAAAATGCCTTACTATGGC